>NZ_JARGDP010000035.1 GCF_029210395.1 Petrocella sp. FN5
TATAATGAATAAAGGGCTGTTAATCAGCCCTTTATTTTAATATCGTAGATTAGTTTCACAAGCGGAGGTATGAGGATGATACAAGATAAAGAAAAATGGAGAGAAGACTTAAGAAATGCTTATTTTGAACTCTATAGTGATTTAGGCGGAAGTGGTAAAAGTTTTGAGTCGCTTATGCAGGTGATTGAAAAAAGAGCCAAAGAGAGGGGCGAAGAGCTAAAAGCTTTGGATTTAAGAGAACATGACTGGTATATGAGTGAAGATATGATTGGAATGATGCTGTATGTGGACTTGTTTGCCGGGAATATCAAACTTATGATAAATAAGATACCTTATCTATTGGAACTTGGAATAACCTACGTTCATTTAATGCCCTTGCTAAAGCCAAGAAAAGAGGAAAACGATGGGGGGTATGCTGTCGAAGATTATATGGATATCAATCCTCAACTAGGATGCTTAGAAGATTTTGTTATGCTTATGGATGCGCTTAGGCATGCGGGTATTGCTGTCTGTATTGATTATGTTCTAAACCATACTGCAGATACACATGAATGGGCTAAGAAAGCTTTAAGAGGTAACAAAAAATATCAGGATATGTACATGATGTATGATAGTAGAGATATACCGGATTTGTATGACGCTACAGTGCCGGAAGTATTGCCGGATAAGCACCCTGGAAATTTCACTTACAAATCTGAGATTGATAAATGGGTGTATACTTCTTTTAGCGATTTTCAGTGGGATTTGAACTTTAAAAACCCAATGGTTTTCGAGAAAATGGTGGATATTATGCTCTATTTAGCTAATTTAGGGGTGAATATTATCCGCTTGGACGCTATTGCATTTGTATGGAAAGAAATCCATACATCCTGTAGGAATTTAGCTCAGGCTCACAAGCTTATGCATATGCTACATTGCGTTAAAGAAATTGCATGTCCTTCATTGGCATTATTGGGTGAAGCCATAGTAGAACCGGATGAAATTTTCAAATATTTTGGCACGAGCGATTATGTGGAGTGTGGGATTTTATATAATGCTAACTTTATGGTTAACATCTATAACAGTCTAGCAACGAGAGATGTGCGTCTTATGAAAATCGATAATGAGAGATTCAAAGTACCGGTTACAGGTTGTTTTATGAACTATATCCGTTGTCATGATGATATTGGTTGGGGATTTAATGAAGAGGCTATTAAGCAATTTGGACTTGACCCTAATCAACATAAACATTTTTTAATAGATTTTTATTCAAGAGACTACGAAGGATCTTTTGCAAAAGGTGAAGTCTATCAGTATAATCCAAGAAATCATGATGCAAGGACCAATGGAACATTAGCTTCATTGCTAGGTCTTGAAAAAGCACAGGATAGGAAAGATTCACATGGACGTGCCTTTGCTTTAAACAGAATCAAACTGGTTACGGCTCTGATTTTTTCTCATAGAGGGATACCTTTAATCTATAGTGGTGACGAGATTGCCACAATGAATGATCAAAGCTATTTACAAGATGCCCATAAGTCAAAAGAAGGCCGATGGGTACATAGACCTTCTTTTGATTGGGAAAGGGCAGAAAAAAGAAATGATCCCTATACAGATGAAGGGGTTATATATCTATTTACACAAAATCTAATCCGTATACGAAAAGGCGAACCACTTTTAAATGGAAAAATTGAAGCACAAATCATAGACGCTAATCATAATCAGGTATATACTTTCTATAAGGAAGAAGAAAATCAACGTATGCTTTTTCTTTATAATTTTAGTGAGAACAATCAATATGTAAGCAATAAGATACTCAGAAACAAGGGGTTTTATGGGTATATGACGGATCAATTGACGGGTAAGGTGGTATCCCTTGAGGAAAAAGAACTGCACCTTTATCCTTATGAATGTCTTTGGTTAAAGGAAACCAAACCACAAGACGCCTAGGAGGTTAAACATGAGAGAATTTGAAAAGCCCACGATTTTTGTAAGTAGATGTATCGAACACAAGGCTTGTCGTTATGACGGAAGCATTATAGGAAGTGCTTTTATAAAGAAGATCAAACCACATGTTAATATCATTACAGAATGTCCGGAAGTTGCCATAGGTCTAAGTGTACCAAGACAGGCTATAAGAATTATTATGGAAAATGATGTAGAGAAATTGGTCTATTCCATGACGGGTGAGGATGTATCAGAGGATATGACAACTTTTTCTGCTAATTTCTTAACCGAACTTAAGAAGAAAAACATTCATGGTGCAGTATTAAAAAGTAGGTCACCTTCTTGTGGCATCAAGGATGTTAAGATGTACAAAGGAACTGGGCGTGTAAGTTCCTTGACCAAAAAAACAAAAGGATATTTTGGGAAAGCTTTTTTAGAGTATTTTCCTGAGTTGGCGGTTGAAGATGAAGGACGTATTAGCAACTATCAGATTAGAGAGCATTTTTTGACTAGAATCTACACAATGGCAGCTTTTGACAAAGTCAAGGCAGGTCAGAGTATGAAGACATTGGTCAAATTTCAAAGTGATAATAAGTATCTGTTAATGGCTTATCATCAAGCCAATCAAAAGGTACTAGGCAAGATTGTGGCCAATCATGAGCATAAACCGGTAGAAGAAGTTATAGAAGCTTATGAAGAAGTGCTCCGAAGATCTTTTGTAAATCCGATGCGACAGGGACGCAATATGAATATGCTTTTACACTTATTTGGTTATTTTTCTAAAGAACTAAATAAAGATGAAAAAGCTTTTTTCCTTGATCGTATGGAAGACTACCAAAATCACAAAATTCCATACTCAGTTCCATTATCCATTATTCATTCCTGGGCTATTCGTTTCAATAACTTATACTTAAAAGACCAAACAATTTTTGAAGCGTATCCTAAAGCTCTTATTGATGTGAATGATTCAGGTAAAGGTGTTGATAAGTGATGATGTAAGGACACGGTGATATTATCGCAGAAGACATTTTGTATATTAATAAAATTATTATTAATTAAATATAATAAAATAAGGCGAAATTAGTTTTGTTCTTTTTGTAATCTATGAAATCTATTTTCAATATGATATAATAGGATGTGTTAAATGGTTAACAATATATAGATTGACAAAAAGAGGAGTTAGTTAAATGAAAAAAATATTTGGTTTAATACTAGTACTAGTAATGGCAACATCCGTTTTTGCAGGTTGTGCAAAAGAAACACCGGTAGTTGAAGAAGTACCTGAAGAAGTAGCAGAAGAAGTGACAGAAGAAGAAACAGAAGAAGAAGTTGACGCAGTTAGTACAGCATCAATCGTTACAGAAGGTGATGCATTAGTAGCAGCACTTAGCGCTGATGGTTTCTGGCTTGCAGCAACTTTGAATGACATCGTGTTAGAAGAAGATCTTGTTGTTGAAGGCGAATTTATACACAGAGAAGAAATCGCTAGAAAACTTGGTCTATACACTCAAGATGCTGATCGTAACGTCCTTGAAAGATTCACATTGACAGCACCAAGCTTAATTGTAAGAAGTGAAAACTTCAGATTACAAGGTGGAACATTTGTTGGTGATGTATATGTTGAAGCTGACGGATTCCATTTGGTAGATAATACAATCGAGGGTAACTTATACTTCGCAAGCCAAGAGTATATGGATTCAAGTGTTGAAGATGAGACTGGTACAGTTACTGGTGTTATTGAAGTAAAGTAGTTTGAACACATGAATAAAACAAAGAAATCATAAAGTAATAAGCAAAAACTGCCGTTTAGACCATTTTCGGCAGTTTTTGCTTATTTGCAGGAAAAGTTAAGTCTTAACAAGATTGCTTTTATCCTATGGAAAAGTTATAATATATTGGTAATTGAAGCTATAGATAATAGACCTAGTTTAAGGAGAAAATGGGATGAATGGTTTTATGATAAGAGAAAGTGCCCTTAAGGATAATTACTACTACATCGATTATAATGGTGAATATGAATTGTCAAAATTAAGTGCTTGCACCGGTATAACTGAAAAGGTAATTGAACATATATATATGGAATATGATGGGGTATTAGATTCTGATAAAGGCGTTTTTTATTTTAATAAGAGAGGCAATGCAGCCGATGCTGTAGAGGATTTAAACAGTAGAGTAATTCGATCTAAAACATCAAGAACGGTTGAGCTTACAGAGGAAGAAATCGAGTACATTCGTAAAGCTTTGATTAATGAGGATTCAAATATTATTTTCACGAAGAATACAATACGTACTTCCATATTCAATAAATTGAACAAATAGTCACAATATGAAAGATGCCCATCTAACACTTGCAATTATGCTTATTTCGTAGTAAAATTTATTTATTGTGGTGTTGTGCTGTTTTGTTGCAACATTAGCATAATAACGTATCAGAATGCAATTATGATTCTGATCAAATCAAGATCGTTAATATCGATATAATTCGATGTTTTCTGAAGAAAAGGGGCATAAAATGAAAAAGATAGTTAGTATAATGATGTTGTTTGTAATGGTATTGGTTGTAGCAGGATGCGCTAAAGAAGAATCAGCAGATGTGTTAACAATAGCGGTTGATGATTCTTACCCACCAATGGAGTTTAGGAATGAAGATAATGAGTTGGTTGGTTTTGACATTGACTTTGCTAAAGCTTTAGCAGCTGAAATGGGTATTGAGGTTGAATTTATTCCAACGGCTTGGGAAGGTATTTTCTCGGGATTGAATTCAGATAAGTATGATGTCATTATATCATCGGTTAGTATCACGCCAGAGCGTCTAGAGGGATTTGAATTCTCAAAACCTTATTTGTCAAACGGTCAAGTTATTGTTGTAGCGCCTGGTGATGAATCTGTTCAAACACCGGCAGATCTTGAAGGTAAGAATGTTGGCGTTCAACTTGGTACAACAGCGGATATCGCCGTTGAAAAGCAACTGGAAATGACAGCTTTTGAGATAACAAAGTATGATGATATCACACAAACATTTGCTGATATGAAAACAGGTCGTTTGGATGCCATTGTTGTTGATTATGCTGTAGCCATTGATTATGTATCAAAGAATTCAGAAGACTATGTGATCACAACAGCTCAATTGACCAATGAACCTATTGGTGTTTGTATAAAAAAAGGTAACACAGCATTAAAAGAATCAATTGATGCAGCTTTAGTTACCCTTCAAGAAAATGGCACAATGCTTAAGATATCAGAAGAATGGTTAGGTGGCGATTACGTTTCTAACATAGATGAAGAATTACGTTAGATTTTTGAGAACTCGCTTTTCATAAGCGAGTTTTTCTTTTTTCTTTGACGAATGTGTAACCCAAGATATATAATGGACTAAATAATAATGATGGATTCTGATTCATCATAAGTGAGGACGTGATGTAATGGCAGTGACACAGAAACAGCTATTGGCGATTTTTGAGGGCGCTTTTATAACCCTTCAGTTGACAATAATTGCAATAATCATCGGCTTGATATTCGGGCTGTTTTTTGCATTAGCGCGTATTTCTAAAAACAAAGTATTAAACACAATAAGTTGGACTTACATATGGGTATTTAGAGGAACGCCATTGTTGTTACAGATATTGGTCATTTACTTTACCTTACCAAGCATTGGTATCAGACTGAATGCTTTTATGTCGGGTATTATTGCTCTTAGTTTGAACTCTGCAGCTTACTTAGCTGAAATCATCAGAGCAGCTATTTTATCTATAGACAAAGGACAAATGGAAGCGTCTAAAGCACTTGGATTCAGTTATTATCAAGCCATGTTTAAGATTATTATTCCCCAATCCTATAGGCGTCTTATACCGCCGGTGGGCAATGAAGCTATTATGCTTTTGAAAGACTCGTCACTTGTCTCAACCATGGGCATTACAGAGTTGCTTAGAACGTCTAGAATTATGGTGAATTCCAATGGTGACTCAATTTATTATGCTATAGCAGCTGTAATTTATTTATTCTTCACCACCATCTTTACCTTGATTTTCCAAAAACTTGAAGCTAAGTACTCAGTATACGAATAGGAGGGATTATATTATGATGATTGAATATAAGAATATATATAAGTCATTTGGATCCCTTGAAGTCTTAAAAGGTATCGATTTGAATGTAGAGAAAAGTGAAGTATTATGTATCATTGGGCCTAGTGGATCAGGTAAGAGTACGCTACTAAGATGTCTAAATCATTTGGAACGTATTACTTCAGGGGAAATCTATGTAGAGGGTGATCTGATAGACGCCAATGACAATGGTCATAATCAGTTGAAATTGCCTCAACATAAGATGGCAGAAATATGCTCTGAACTGGGTATGGTTTTTCAAAGGTTTAACTTATTTCCACATATGACAGTACTTGAAAATGTTATTATCGGTCCTATGACTGTAAAAAAAGAATCAAAAGAAGCTATTGTACCTTATGCAGAAGAACTTCTTGAACTGGTAGGTCTTAGTGACAAAAGAGATGAATATCCATCTAGACTCTCAGGCGGTCAACAACAAAGGGTTGCCATAGCAAGAGCGCTAGCTATGAAACCGAAAATAATGCTTTTTGATGAACCGACGTCGGCACTTGATCCGGAATTGGTGGGCGAAGTGCTTGAAGTTATGAAAAAACTGGCAAAAGACGGCATGACCATGATTGTTGTAACGCATGAAATGGCTTTTGCCAGGGAAGTAGGCACGCGGGTTGTCTTTATGGATGAAGGTGTTATTGTCGAACAAGGCGATCCTAAAGAATTTTTTGATCAACCGAAGACGGACAGAGCAAGAGCTTTCCTAAGAAAAATAGTATAGAGTTATTGTAGCTATTCAGGCATATAACGCCTTTTTGGAGGACTTATGATTAAATTAATGGCAGATTCAACCTGTGATCTATCCGATGCAATATTGGAAAAGTATAATATCAGCATGGCACCATTGAGTATCTTAATAGAAGATCAAAGTTATAAAGATCGGGTTGATATTCAACCGGGTACGTTATATAACATTCTAGGGACTTTGAAAAATCTACCAACAACAGGTATGCCCAGTCCGACGGAATATATTGATATTATTGAAGCTTCGATTGATCAGGGATATACAGAAATATTATGTATATGTATGTCTAGTGGCACCAGTGGCTCTTATCAATCTGCACTTTTGGCATTGGAGTACTTCGAAGAAAAATACGGAGAGACGCCTTATAAGATGCATGTTGTTGATTCAAAGTGCATGAGCCATGGTAGTGGCTATTTACTATTGAAAAGTGCATTATTAAGAGAGCAAGGGGCTACATTTGATGAGTTGGTTGATTTTAATGAGACTTATAAGACGAATGTGAAGCACTTGTTATCGGTGGATGATCTGGATAATCTAATTAAAAGTGGTCGCTTAACCAATGTGAGTGCTATGATTGGGAAGGTTCTGAAGGTGAAACCGATTATGTCTATGCGTAATGGTAAAGGTGCCATTGTTGCCAAGGTTAGAGGTCGTAAAAAAGTTTTCGCCCATTATGTTGAGTCTTTTATTAATAGAGTGGACTTGGAATTAACAGATTTTGTTATTATTGGTTATACTTCAGATCTAACGGTTGCAGAGAATATGAAACTTAAGTTAGAAAATGAGACAGATTTTACTGGTGATATTTATATTATGCAAATGGGTGTTTCAGTAGGTACGCATGTAGGGCTAGGTGCTTTGTCGATGTATTTTTTTGAAAAAGGTGACAGGCATGATGGGTTGGTTTACAATGAGATGAGTGCCCTTATGGATAAGAAGAATGAGATGATCAAGCTTATTAGGAGTTTGAAGGATAAAAATTAAAATACTGTTTATTATAGTTTTATGGATATATTAGACCTCTAAGTGGATTATAAAGCTTAGGGGTTTTTTGTTTTTTGTATAGGGGTCCCATCAAAACCCTTCCACAGTCTGATTCCAGGAACTTCATGATCGATGCTGACTTATAATGATAATAGTGGCTTCCTTTATCATACTAGAAGGAGCATATAATTTTAAGTATTAAAACTTCGTATATCTTGTACATTTCATTAAGATCCTTTATCTTGTAATTAATCAGTTTTGTGTTGGTTATATAGATTAAGAAATAATCTCTGTGTGTTGGGATTTTTTCAAGACCGGTATGACCAAGGTGGCGACATAGGCAGCGATGGCGATGAGAATGAAGTCTTTGATCATATAGGGTAACATCATGATGGAAATATCAATAAAGGACATGACTTTAGTTAAGTAGAGGTTGTAGATCATATAGAAATAAATGTTGCCAACGAAGTAGGCAGATAATAGGCCAAGAGTTGATATAGAAAATATTGGGAGGAATCGAATGCTTTTTTGTCTTGAGGTTAGAATGCCAATTAGCCATGCAGCAAGAGCAAATCCGATAATGTAGCCAAAGGTGGGTTTTAGGATATAACCAACGCCGCCACCGCCTGTAAAAACGGGTAAACCGGCTAGTCCGAGGAGAATATAGATGATTTGGGACATGAGTGCATTTTTTGAACCAAGCAAT
The DNA here is from genome assembly GCF_029210395.1 of Petrocella sp. FN5. Taxonomy (GTDB): domain Bacteria; phylum Bacillota; class Clostridia; order Lachnospirales; family Vallitaleaceae; genus Petrocella. The sequence continues at coordinate 8,474 of NZ_JARGDP010000035.1, forward strand.
AAGCCGGCAAATACACAGAAAAAAAGTTGGAAGGTTATAGGAACCAATGGGAAAAATGGGTTTGGAATTTTAACGAGTGCGCCAACCACCATTAGAGCTGTGAATAAAGATGTAAGTATTAAGTCTCGTGTAGTAAGTTTCATAAAGTCCTCCTTTTTGGGTTAAGGTGTCATAGCTATTATAAAATCAAAGAGTTGGATTGTCAACCATTACTAAAGGACGGTTAACAATGAAGGCGTATATGCAAATATTTTTCACGAAATATACGAAAAAAATAGGGGAAATAGTCGTTAATATGATAAAAAATAAAGTAGTTGTATATAATTCCAAGATATTGTATACTCATAACATATGAAAAATGGAGGATACTTATTATGGAACAATTAGAAAAAAAATATGGTTTGTTGACCGCTATTGCGATGGTGGTAGGTGTCGTTATTGGTTCAGGCGTTTTCTTTAAAGCAGATGATGTATTGACACTAACGGATGGTAATATTATATTGGCACTTGTGGCTTGGGCGGTAGGTGCTTTTTCTATGATTTTTGGTGCATTGGTTTTTGCGGAGTTTGCACAAAGAATAGAAAAATCTAATGGTATAGTAGATTATTCTGAGGTTGCCTATGGTAAGAAGTTCGGATACCTTGTTGGCTGGTTTAAAGGTGTTTTGTATTTCTCTCCTTTATCAGCGATATTGGCTTGGGTTGCAGCTTTATACACCATGATCTTACTTGGAAGTGATAATCCAACGAATGCATTAGGCACTTGGATCTTGGCAGTTATATATATGTTGTTGACGTATTTAATGAATTATTTTGCACCTATTATTGCTGGTCGATTTCAAGTTACAACAACAGTCATTAAGTTGATTCCTCTAAGTCTTGTAGCTGTAGGTGGTATGATCAGCGGCTTAATTAACGGTGTTACAATGACTAATTTTACAGAGGCGATGAGCAGTGTTGGTAGCAGCAGCGGAACATTGGCATCAGCGGTTGTTGCCACAGCTTTTGCTTATGAAGGTTGGACTGTAGCAATCACTATTAATGGAGAAATCAAAGACTCTAAGAAAAATTTACCAAAAGCATTAACCCTAGGTGCTTTAATTGTTTTCTTGGTCTATGTCTTTTATTTTTTAGGTATTGCAGGCGTGCTTACAACACCAGAAATCGTATCAGAGGGTGATAATGCGGTTAACATTGTAACCAATCAACTCTTTGGTAGCACGGCATCTGTTATATTAACGGGATTTGTCATCATATCTTGTCTAGGTACGCTTAATGGTCTGGTCATGTCTTGTATTAGAGTGCCACATTCATTGGCGATTCGAAACCAAGGGCCGGCACCGAAAATAATCAGCAAAATCAATAAAAAAACCAATATGCCAATAAATTCTGCAATATTAGCAGGCTCATTATCTTTTGGGTATTTATTGTTATGGTTTTTTAGTTTAAATGAAACCTTTGGTGTATACATAGCTCTAGATGAGATTCCTATTGTTTTGGTTTATGGTTTGTATGTATTCTTATATATGTGGTATATAAAAAATTATAAGGACCTTAACTTTTTCAGTCGGTATATTAAACCAATTTTTGCAACGATTGGTTCTCTGATTATACTCTATGGGGGCATAACTAATCCAAGTATTGGCATGTATTTGATTGTATCGGTTATTGTTATTCTGATTGGACTGTTATTTTATAGAAAAGAAGCTTCAGTAGAATAAAAGCTTCATGGGAGTGGAATGAAGATGGAAATGTATAGTATTTTTGCTCAATATAAGGGATTATCCAGATCTGCTTATGTCATTTTTTTTGCAAGGATTATCACAAATATGGGCGCCTTCATATGGCCTTTAATGACTTTGATTCTAGTCAACAAGATGGGGTATACAGAATCCCAGACAGCTTTGGTTGCAATTGTCATAGGTGTGGTTTATCTACCCGCAACCATATTGGGTGGTCGTTTGGCTGATCGTTTTAATAGGAAGCATCTCATCGTATTTTTAGATACATTAAGTGTTATTTTTTTTATCAGTTGTGCTTTTGTTGAGCCAGGCTTTGATATGTTGATACGCTTCTCTTTAGCAGGTTTATTTGCAAATATGGAAGGTCCTGCTTTTGAAGCATTAATTTCAGATGTGACAAAGCCGGCTGAACGGGAAAAAGTTTTTTCATTGTCCTATTTAGGACATAATCTAGGCTTTGTCTTCGGAGCAGCGATTGGTGGTATGCTATTTGAAAACTATTTAAGCTTAGCCTTTGTTATAGACGGTCTTACGACTTTTTTATCTACAATCCTGATTGTTGTTTTTGTGGTTGTTATTAAGCAAGATGCTTTAAGTAAAGAGGAAATTAACGAATACGAGTCCCATGAGTTAGATACAAAACGTACTTTTCTAATTCTTAAAGAAAGAAAATCTATATGGATTCAGATTGTCACTTTTTTTCTAATCGCCTTTATTTATGATCAATGGACGTTTACATTGCCAATCTATCTTAATCGGCTTTTTCTTAGTGATGGTGCCAGGTATTTTGGCTATTTGGCGAGCTTTAATGGTGGACTGGTTATTATTTTCACACCTATAATCACGAATTTACTAAGAAAAAGTCATGAAATGCCTAAGATGATGATCGGTGTTACTTTGTATGCGCTGAGTTTTCTGGTTATTATTAATGAACCACAATATTATATTTTCTTTATTATGATTTTCATGTTTACCATAGGTGAGATTGTTAACATGTTGGGATCATCACCATTTATCAGCAGAAGGGTGCCGGCTTCACATAGGGGGCGCGTCAATAGTCTCGTTCACGTAGGGTTCTTCCTTGGATCTGTAGTGGGTAAAGGTGTTATGGGTCTGATTATTCAGTATACTGGTTTCGACATTGCCTTTTTCACCATAACTATAATAGGATTTGCGACGGTAGGACTCATTCTTGTTAATTATAAAATTGACAAAAAGTTATTTCCCAGCTTGTACAAGCCTAAACTTACAGATATAAGTGTTTGAAAATAAAAAGGCCCCCAATACATTTTGGAGTATTGGGGGTCTTCCTATTTTTTATAGTTCTTGATACCAATGATGTACATACCTGCAATATCAACTTTGACATTTTTCTTGATTGGCAATTCTTTAAAGACTTTTTCATCACACATAAGTGTCGAAATTTTAGGACCTATTTTAGCTTTTACTAAAGGCATCTTACGTAGCTTTAGATAAGCCGGCACCTGATCTTGCACAATCTTTGGTAGGTTGGAGTCTTTTATGCGCATTTTTTTCTTATCAATAACAAGAATTGTTACAGTCATTTTTTGTTGATCAATCATAGCTTGCTGGCCGTCAGCTTTTTTTTGCATTTTCTTTCCTACAAAGTATAGGATAGCTAAAACAACGGCTACGACAGCGAGAACAATTAATAAGATTTGCCACCATTCCATGGGTAATACCTCCTGAACACTCAATTCTTATGATGCTTTAGGATCTCCTTATTTCGGAGATAACTATATCCATTTTATCATGTAACTTTGAAAATGCAAGGCAATAATCTTTAAAATAGGTTTTTATAATGTACAATCGCCAAATACCTGGTATTTTGCCTTAATCTGGTCACCGATGATTGTAGCACAATGCTTTCTTGAAGCTTCATCCCAAGCGTCTAAATCTATAGGTTGGAAAAAATGGACATATACTTTTGCAGGCTTAACATTAAAACCATTATCCTCTAAAACAACATCTGTACCCTTTATGGCAACCGGAACGACTTTAACACCGGATTTTAGAGCTAATTTAAAGCTACCTTGTTTAAAGGGTAGGAACTCATCTTGCCGACTTCTAGTGCCTTGTGGGTATATAGCTAGATTATCCCCGGATTTTAGGTTATCGATACCTTTTAATATAGTTTTGACGGCAGACCGGTTATCTTTTCGATCCAAAAATAGACATCCAAGCATGTCCATCCACTGTTTGAGGATGGGAACTTTTGCCATTTCTTTTTTACTTACAAAGGAGAGGGGCTTGTTGGCATAAAGGGCCAGCGTAGGTGTATCCAAAAGCCCACGATGGTTGGATACAAACAGATAATGATCTTTTGGGTCTAGGTTGTCCATACCGGTTGCGACAAAATGAACGCCAGCTAGAGTCATAAGTCCCCAAGCCAAATAGCGGGTATAGTAACCGGCTATGGTTCTTGCCATTTTCCGATTGAATTTTTCAATAAAAATGCCTAAAAATAAAAGAGGCAAGGATAGGGTAAAAGAAAGGAAAAAAAACAGTAGTATAAGAATGCGTCTCATAAAATCACCTTTCATAGTAGATTGATCAAAGACCTTGCATTATTATACCACCATCATAGACTATTTGACAAATCAGTTTGACTTATCTGCCATATAAGGTTGTTATAGCTTTAAGTCGACCACTAAGATCATGGTTCAACATATCTTCAGTATAGCGCCATTGCCAGTTGCCACCGGCTATGCCGGGAATATTCATCCTTGCGGATGAATCTAAGTTCATAACGTCCTGTAGAGGTACGATGGCCATAACGGATACAGAACCAAAACAAGCCCGAATCATATCCCACACAATATGGGAAGCATCCGTATTCAAGTAACGACGTATCTTGTCCTTGCTAGCTTCAGGTATGGTTTGATACCAACCAAGGGTGGTATCGTTATCATGGGTGCCCGTATAACAGACAGAACTGGGTACGAAGTGATGGGGTAAGAAGCCATTTTCTTCAACGGTCTCAAAGCCAAACTGTAGAATTTTCATACCAGGCAAATTAAAAGTATCTCGTAAATCTTCTACTTCCCTAGTGATGACACCTAAGTCTTCCGCTATAATAGGTAGATCATGACCAAGTGCTTCCTGGAAGGCATAAAATAAATCTTTGAATGGGCCTTTACGCCATTCTCCTGATATAGCGTTCGGTGCATCAAAAGGTACTGCCCAATAAGCTTCAAAGCCTCTAAAATGATCAATTCTAAGTATATCAACTAAGGTTAAGGTATATCGAACTTTTTCTACCCACCAAGCATAGTTAGTTGATTTGTGCATTTCCCAGTTATATAGTGGGTTACCCCAAAGCTGCCCAGTTTCACTGAAGTAGTCAGGTGGTACGCCTGCAACAGAAGTTGGATACCCCTTTTCGTCTAAATAGAAGAGTTCTTTATTTGCCCAAACATCCGCACTGTCAAAAGCCACAAAGATTGGTGTATCACCTATAATTTCAATATTTTTTTCATTAGCATAGGCTTTTAGTGCAAACCATTGATCGAAAAAAATAAACTGAAGGAATTTATAATACTTAATGGATTTGGTCAACTTTCTGGTCCATGACTTTTTATCAGCTTCGGTTGGAAACGCAATGGAAGTATCCCACTTTGTCCAAACCACACCTTCGTGATAATCTTTGGAAGCCATAAAAAGTGCATAATCACTAAGCCAAGTTTTTTGTTTTGTACAGAAGCTTTTAAAGGTCTTATGAAGTGCATCGTCTTCTAACACTTCGAATTTATCAAAAGCTTTTTTTAGCAAGTTGTTTTTATACATAATAACCGGTCCAAAGTCAACTTTGCTTGGATCCCATGGTTTGATATCATCAATATCTGTTTTATCCAACAAACCCATCTCATATAAGCGATCAGGGCTTATAATTAAAGGTTGTCCGGCAAATGAAGAGAAAGATTGATAAGGTGAGTCGCCGTAACCGGTTGGTCCGATAGGCAGTACTTGCCATAGTTTTTGTCCAGAATTTTCTAAAAAATCAATAAACGCATAAGCGCTTTTTCCTAAGTCACCAATACCATAAGGACCGGGGAAAGAAGTGGGATGTGCAATAATACCGGATTTTCTTGGATTTTTCTCCATGATGTTAACGGGTTCTGTGCCCATAGGTTAATCCTCCTATTAATCATAGTGGTTAAGGGTAGTCATGTCATTGCGTGCAAAAAGTTACTAATATATAGGTAAACCGTTTGCACAACCTTGCAGAACTAACCACAATTTTATTGTAAGCACAATAATTTTGCAAATAATAATGAATAACTATTGTACAGTTACTTATAATCATTATACACGATATCGTGAAAAATGGAAGGAAAAAACTACCCAAAAATCCACAATGTCTATGGTTAGAATTGCCAAAGAAAAGTGCCTATTTTCAATAGGTTAATCGGTTGAATTTATTTCTAGAAAACCATTTTTGAATTCATTTCAATCATAAAAGAACATGAAAAAAGCGATCAAGAAGAGGATTCTCTTGAAGCCTTAATCATATTATACTTGAGGGCAAAAAGTTCTTCTGACAGGTCGACATAAACAATTTGAGGGTTAATCAAACGTCTGGATTCATCCCACAATGTTGCAAGTTCGGTTTGGCAATAAGCTCTGATTTCAAAGACGGTAGGGCTTTTATAAATACAGGTACCATTAACGAAAATAGGAACCAATAGTTCTCTTATGGTATAAGAGTTAGGCTTTAGAGTGGAATTTTTCCATGTACTTATAGGATCAAAAATAATAAGAGGATGACGCTCATCATAATGCTCATGAATAAGTGTTATAAGATCTGCCTTGATTTTTCCAGTCTCTTTATCATAGATCCTGAGCACTTTTTTATTACCTGGATCCGTTAATTTGTCATTGTTATCAGAGAGTTTTATTTTTGGAATAATTTGGTCACCGGCTATTTGTGCAGATAGTTTGTAAACACCCCCAAATGCTGGACAATCACTGGAGGTGATGAGATTGGTGCCCACGCCCCATAAAGTAATCTTAGCACCTTGTAGCTTTAGATCTCGGATAAGGTACTCGTCAAGGTCACTTGAAGCACTAATAATTGCATTTTCATGACCGGCATGATCAAGCATCACCCTTGCTTTTTTTGATAGGTAGGCTAAGTCGCCACTATCCAAACGTATACCGTATCGTTCGGGCAAAGCATCTTGATCACGTAACTCATTAAAAACAGTAATGGCGTTTGGTAAGCCGGATTTCAAGGTATCATAAGTATCCACTAGAAGAAAACAATCGTGTTTATATTGATTAACATATAATCTAAAAGCCTCTATTTCGCTGTTGAAGTTCATGACCCAACTATGGGCCAAAGTCCCTTTTACAGGTATGTCAAACATTTTCCCTGCAAGAACATTTGAAGTGGCATCACAACCCCCGATAACAGCAGCTCTGGCACCATAGATACCAGCATCCGGACCTTGTGCACGCCTTAAACCGAACTCGACGACCATATCATCACCGGCGGCCCAGTTTATGCGCGCCGATTTAGTAGCAATTAGGCTCTGGTGGTTGATGATATTTAAGAGGGCAGTTTCAATGAGTTGTGCTTCACAAATGGGTGCTATAACCTTTAGTATAGGTTCGTTCGGAAAGATAATCGTTCCTTCTAAAACGGCATAAATATCTCCGGTAAATTTGAAATTACGTAAATAATCGAGGAAAGGTGCCTCGAAAACATCTAGAGAATCCAAATAACGAATAGATTCTTCTGAAAAAGAGAGATTATTGATATAGTCAATAACTTGCTCAAGGCCGGCTGCAATAGAAAAACTACTTCCACTAGGATTGCTTCTATAAAATAAATCAAAAATAGATTTTTCACCAGAACGCTCTTGAAAAAAGTAGCCTTGCATCATTGTAAGCTGGTAAAAATCTGTGAGTAGGGATAAATCTTGTTGGGGCATCATTAAACCTCTTTCTACATTCGAAGCGAACTTCGTAACGTTATATAGTTTTAATACTTTAGTCATATTTAGCTATTAATTCTATTTTATATCAAAAAATTAAAAACCACAATGGAAGTGGTAAAAGTATCAAACTCAGGAAGATAGTAATAAAATGTAAATAGGTCTAAAGACTTAGCTATTGAATATATAAAAGTCTATGATATAATAGATAGGTATGTAATGTGTGAACTTGGATGAAAAGGCAATCCATTCAAGTACAGGAGGGTTTAGTCGTGTTAATTTTGAAACGATTTATTAAATGTGCTTATAAAAGACTAGTCATACTATCGCTATTATTGCTCATTGGTGTTACCCTACCAGTTTCTGCTAACGAGATAGTGGGCAATAAGGCAATCAATATATTGGTACTACATACCTACCATCAGGGCATGAGTAGCAATGATACTCTGAATCGTCAAATTGAGGCAGCCATAGAGGATTATTCAATGGATGATGTCCAACTGCACGTGGAATACCTAGATGATAGTAGGTTTGATATTATTAACTATGATGTAGCCTTTATAAATTATTTGAAGGCAAAATACAATAATAAATCAATAGACGGAATATTATCCATTAATAAAGGTGCGAGTAATTTTGTTGAAAATTATCATGAAGAATTATTCAATGGTTTGCCGATTGTATACATTGGTTTAGGGTCAGAAGCATATGCCTACAATGCTTCTGATAGAGTATCGGGAATCTACCAAGAAATCCCATGGGCATCCTTGATGCTATCTGCAAAAAAATTGAATCCAGATCTAAAAAAAATAAATATCTATACCAAACCTGAATTGATCTTTGAAAAAACCTTATTAGAATTAAAGGACCATGGAGAAGAAAATAATTTGTTATTCAAGATTTTTTCTAAAAATCAGGGACATCAGTATGTCAATGATCTTCTAGACATGAATCCGGATGAGGCGGCTATTCTGGTTTCAGATATGGATGACATATCCGGTTATGTGTTTACATTAGAGGACATTTTTGAATCTATTGATTTAAGTGGTAATGGTTCTGTCTACACAATCTATGAATCATATGTAGGGAGAGGCGCTGTAGGGGCTATTACGATAGAACAGAATCAATATATAGGTAAATCAGTTGGAATGCTAATGGAACTAGTAAAAGGTAATGATTTAGACTTATCATCATATCAGGAACTTAAACCAATTGAGATCTACGACTACACTAAGATTAAAAAGCACAATCTAGAATATAAAAATCTGTCGGAAAATGTTCGGTTTATCAACCGACCAACAGTTTTAGATATCATTCAAAACAATCCATTAGAATTCATTATACTTGCATTAGTTATAATGATGGTCGTACTAACGTATGCAATTACGAATCTGTTACTTAGACTTAAAGCTGAAAAAGATCGTAAGTTGGCTAGAAAAGATCTACAGGCAAGCTACATGGAACTTGAAGCAACACATCAGCAATTACTGGCCAGCGAAAGTGAAGTCACAAGGAAGTATGTAGAGCTTCAAGAAAAAGAAGAAGAATTAAGAAAAAGTAGGGAACGGTATAGACTGGCAGCAAAAGGCTCGGAATTTGGAATATGGGATTATGATTTTGAGACGAGAAAGATGTATTTTTCTAATCAAGCAAAAGACATCTTTGGATTGTCTGCTGATCAAAACTCATTTGTTTCTTCAGAAATATTTAGTTGTTTACCGTCAAATGAAGCTATAAAATTATATAAAAAAATAAAAAAACATCTGAATGTTGAAGATAATAATGTTATTGAATATGAAGCTATTATTGAAATAGAAAAGGGTAAAAAGGAATGGATTTCTATAAGAGGCAAGGCACAGTACGACGATCAAGGGAAACCTCTTAGGTTGGCAGGTTCATTAACTAATATTACAAAAGAAAAGGAAACGGAATTAAAAATCAAGAATTTGGCCTTTACAGATGAGCTTACCAACCTTCCGAATAAAACATATTATAATCAAGTTGTCAGCGAAACGTGCCAGGATAAAAACAGCAAGCTGGCCATGTATTTCATTGATATTGACAACTTCAAGACGATTAATGATTTCTATGGCCACAAAATGGGGGACCGAGTTCTTAAGAAGGTGGCGTCCATGATTCGACACGAGGTGGATGAAAGATTTGAAGTGATTCGCTATGGTGGTGATGAGTTTATTGTCTTATTAAAAGACTTCATTGCTATCGAGGAAGTAGAAGCACAGGCACAAAAGCTACTAAAAACATTCCAAAATAAATTTGTGATTGAGGATTCAATTTTTTCTGTAACCTTAAGCTTGGGAATTGCCACAACCTTAGATAAAACGGTTGATTTTGATCTGTTGCTCAAGCAAGCCGACCTAGCCTTGCATGAAGCTAAGGGCAAAGGCAAGAACCAGTATCATCATTATACAAAAACACTAATGGAAAAAATGGAACAGCAATTATGGTTTGAAAAAGAGCTGGAAATAGCGACCTTGAACAATCAATTCAAGCTCTATTATCAACCCAAATATGATTTAAAAGAAGAAATAATAGTCGGATACGAGGCTTTAATCAGGTGGATGCATCCTGAAAAAGGCATTATACCACCTAATGATTTCATACCATTATCAGAAGAGAACGGACTTATAATTGCAATCGGTAAATGGGTCATCTATGAAGCAATCTCTCAATTAAACCAATGGCATTTAAAGGGACATACACGTTTAACCATGTCCATCAATCTTTCAGCCAAACAATTTGTAGATGTTAATCTTATAGAAACGATTCAAGATGCCATGAAAGGAAAAGTCATACGACCTGAGCATGTTGAACTTGAGATTACAGAGACTACAGCTCTGCAAGATTTAGGTTATGCTACGAATATACTGAAAGATTTGAGAAGTCAGGGGTATAAGATTTCTTTAGATGATTTTGGAACCGGTTACTCATCTTTGAACTATTTGAATGAATTACCCATTGACATTCTTAAGATTGATAAAGCCTTTATATCGGACAGTATGCATAGTAAGAGTAAGCAACAAGTAATTAAGACCATTATTCAACTTGCCCATGTCAATAAGATGGATGTGGTGGCAGAAGGGGTTGAGTCATATGAGGAAATGGAACTTCTAAGAACAGAGAAATGCGATATGATTCAAGGTTACTTATTATCAAAACCAATACCGCCAAATGAAGCCATAGAATTAATGAACAAGTACTTTGAAATTATCAAGTGGTGACCATGAAAAAACTTTACAATTAAGGGATGTATGTTATAATAATTTATTGAGGATACCCTAACTGAGCCCTGTCTAATTGGGGCTTTGTTATTTATTATACTAAGGTTTGAATGGTTTGTGGGTTATCCTATTATGAATTATTATTTGTATAAGATGTGAAAAAGATAGATACTATAGGAGGTAGACAACGTGTACAAAAAGGTTTCGACGGATTTGAATTTCGTCCAAAGAGAGAAGCAAATATTGGAATACTGGAATAAAAACAGTATTTTTGAGAAAAGTATTGAGCTTAGAAAAGATGGGCCAACCTATACCTTTTACGATGGGCCTCCAACGGCCAATGGTAAACCACATATTGGTCATGTTTTAACAAGGGTTATTAAGGATATGATTCCAAGATACCGAACCATGAAGGGCTATAAGGTACTTAGAAAAGCAGGATGGGATACACATGGTCTTCCAGTTGAGCTTGAAGTTGAAAAGGCGCTGGGCATCGATGGAAAAGACCAGATTGAGGCCTATGGTCTTGAGCCTTTTATTAAGGAGTGTCGCCATAGTGTATGGAAATATAAGAACATGTGGGAAGATTTTAGCGGCACCGTTGGCTTTTGGGCAGACATGGAAAACCCATATGTTACTTATGAGAATGATTACATAGAATCTGTATGGTGGTCATTGAAACAAATATGGGAGAAAGATTTGCTATATAAAGGCCATAAGATTGTACCCTATTGCCCAAGATGCGGAACGCCCTTATCCAGTCACGAAGTTGCACAAGGCTATAAAGACATTAAAGATGAATCTGTGATTGCTAGGTTCAAAATCGTTGATGAATCCAATGCCTATTTCCTTGCATGGACAACCACACCATGGACGTTACCATCAAATGTTGCCTTGTGTGTGAACCCTCAAGAAACTTACGTTAAGGTAGAACAAGATGATTCTATTTATTATTTGGCAGAAGCCTTAGTTGAGCAGGTCTTAGGTGAAAATCATAAAATTCTGGAAACCATGTTAGGTAAGGACTTGGAGTTTGTTCACTACGAACCTCTTTTTGATTTTGAAAAACCATCGGATCAAGCCTATTATGTGACCTGTGCCAAGTTTGTAACCTTGTCAGACGGTACCGGAATCGTGCATATTGCACCGGCTTTTGGTGAAGACGATGCTCAAGTTGGTAAAAAATACAATTTGCCTTTCGTCCAATTGGTTGATAGTAAGGGTGAATTTGTTGAACAAGTAACACCTTGGAAAGGACGCTTTGTAAAAGAATGTGATGCCGATATTATTCAATATCTAGATGATTCCGGCAAGTTATATAAAGCCCTTGAATATGAGCATTCTTACCCTCATTGTTGGCGATGTGACACACCTCTTATCTATTACGCTAAAGATTCATGGTTTATCGAGATGACCAAGGTTAAAGAGCAATTATTATCCAACAATGCCAAAATCAACTGGTTACCTGAAGCAATAGGTAAGAAGCGATTTGGAGATTGGTTGGAGAATGTCATGGACTGGGGTCTTAGTCGTGACCGTTATTGGGGAACCCCATTGAATATATGGGAGTGTACTTGTGGCCATAGACATGCTATTGGTAGCATTGCGGAGTTGAAGTCATTAAGTGATAACTGTCCTGACGATATTGAACTTCATAGACCATTTATAGACAAAGTACTGATTAACTGTCCTATTTGTGAGAAAAAAATGAAGCGTGTCGAACCGGTTATTGATTGTTGGTATGACTCAGGTGCTATGCCTTTTGCACAATGGCATTATCCTTTTGAAAATAAAGAAATATTTGACGATAATTTTCCGGCTGATTTTATCAGTGAGGCAGTAGATCAAACAAGAGGATGGTTCTACTCATTACTCGCTATATCTACTTTGCTTTTTGATAAGCCAGCTTATAAAAATGTTATTGTACTTGGCCATGTTCAAGATGAAAACGGTCAAAAAATGTCTAAATCCAAAGGCAATGCCATTGATCCTTTTGATGCTTTAAAGACGTATGGTGCAGATGCGATTCGATGGTATTTTTATAATAACAGCGCGCCATGGTTGCCGAATAGATTTAACGGGACTTCGGTTATTGAAGGACAGAGAAAATTCATGGGTACCCTCTGGAATACCTACGCATTTTATGTTTTATACGCGAATATAGACAAATTTAACCCTAATGATCATGTTTTGGATTATGAAGCTTTATCATTAATGGATAAATGGTTATTTTCCAAGTTAAATACTTTGATTCATGAGGTGGATACGAACTTAGAAAACTACAAGATATTTGAAAGCTCTAGAGCTTTAGCAGCTTTTGTAGATGATCTGAGCAATTGGTATGTTAGAAGATCGAGGGAGCGTTTCTGGGTCAAAGACATGCCACAAGATAAAATAAATGCCTATATGACCTTATATACAACGCTTAAGACACTTGCTGAGCTTTCGGCGCCCTTTGTACCTTTTATGGCAGAAGATATCTACCAGAATCTGGTTGTAGGTCTTAATCCAAATGCAGCGGAAAGCATTCATTATTGTGATTTTCCTGTCTCGAACAAAGCATGGATTGTACCTGAAATTGAAGCACAGATGGATTTGGTTTTAAAAGTAGTAGTATCCGGTCGTGCTTGTAGAAATTCAGCGGTTATTAAGAATCGTCAACCTTTGGCTACTATGTATATTAAGTCAGAAGGTGACGTGAAGTTAGATCCGGCTTATTTAGATATTATTAAAGAAGAACTTAATGTTAAAGAAGTAATTATGCGAGACGATGTCAGTGATTTTACGACATACTTGTTTAAACCTCAGCTAAGAACGGTAGGACCCAAATATGGAAAACAACTGGGCGGCATCAAGACTTATTTATCAGAAGTAGACGGTAATGAAGCGATGAGCAGATTAAAGAATACCGGCGCTTTAAGTTTTGAAGTCAATGGAGATTCGGTTGTTTTATTAGAAGAGGATTTATTGATTGAACCAACGAAACAAGAAGGGTTTGAATCGGCAACAGACAGTAATGTAACGGTGGTTATCGATACGAAGTTGACGGAGGCACTACTTGAAGAAGGTTTTGTCAGAGAGATTATAAGTAAGATTCAAACCATGCGAAAAGAAGCTGATTTTGATGTAACGGATCAAATCGACGTTTTTTATGCTAACAGTGAAAAAGCAGCTCAAGTTATAAAAGGCAATGTGGATTTGATTTCTAGTGAAACATTGGCCTTATCTGTTCTTGAAGGCTCTGATGCTTCAGGCTATTTTAAGAACTGGAATATTAATGGTACGTCTGTTGATTTGACAGTGGTGAGAAGAACGTAGCATTTTTGTAAACAAGAAGTGTTTCATAGGTGTCAAACAGGTCTCTAAGCTAATAAAAGCTTAGAGGCTTTTTTGTTCCTTTCTTTTGTGTCGTTGCTGAAAAAAGTTACTGAATATATCAAATATTAGTATAACAATAGAAAGAATTAAAATACAAAAAAATACATTATCATAAGATTTAATGAGTTAATATTTAGTAAAATATTTTACTAATAAATATATTAATATAGTGAATTCTCTCTAGAGGCTCTTTTTTAGGGTGTTTGATCAAAAAAATGATATTCGAACATGCGGTAAAAAAATTAACGAAGTGTAAGCGCTTGCATGAAAATGATGAAGTGTGCTATCATTAGGAAGTATAAGTCTTACGGAAAATGTAAACGCTTACAAATTCATTTTATTAAATGGAGGGTATATGAACAGATTAAATGTAAATAAAACAGTATTTAAAGAAGCTATATTAGAGAACATTAAAAACCAATTTAGGAAAACCATCGATCAGGCATCCAATCAGGAGGTCTTCCAAGCAGTTGCTTATGCTGTAAGAGATATTATAATAGATCAATGGATTGAAACACACAAGACCTATGAGCAAGTGGATGCTAAAACGGTTTATTACTTGTCCATGGAGTTTTTGATGGGTAGAGCACTTGGTAACAATATGATTAACTTATGTGTCAATAAGATTGTCAAAGAAGTTCTTGATGAATTAGGTGTTGACCTAAATGTCATCGAAGATGAAGAACCGGATGCAGGTCTTGGCAATGGTGGTCTTGGGCGTCTGGCAGCTTGCTTCTTAGATTCATTAGCTACACTTGAGTATCCTGCCTATGGTTGTGGTATTAGATATAGATACGGTATCTTTGAACAACGTATTATTGATGGCTACCAGGTTGAAAAGCCGGATGAGTGGTTGAAGAACGGCAATCCTTTTGAAGTGAGAAGACCGGAATATGGTGTTGAAGTTAAGTTTGGTGGTAACGTTCGTGTGGAGCGACGGGATGATGGAACGGAGCATTATATTCACGAGAACTATCAGTCGGTTAATGCCATTCCTTATGACGTGCCTATAGTCGGTTATAATAATAACACCGTCAATACACTAAGATTATGGGATGCAGAGGCGATTCAAAGCTTCGATTTAGAGTCCTTTGACCGTGGAGATTACCATAAAGCGGTTGAACAACAGAATTTGGCAAAATCAATTGTTGAAGTGCTCTACCCTAACGATAATCATTATCAAGGCAAAGAGCTAAGGCTCAAGCAGCAATACTTCTTTATTTCAGGTACGATACAACAAGTCGTTCGTAAATTTAAGCAAAAGCATAATGATATTCGTGAGTTACCGGATAAAGTTACTTTCCACATCAATGACACCCATCCATCTCTGGCTATACCGGAATTAATGAGGGTACTTATGGATGTTGAAGGTCTTACTTGGGGTGAGGCATGGGCAATTTCGTCAAGAACCTGTGCTTATACCAACCATACGATTATGTCGGAGGCCCTTGAAAAATGGCCAATTGAGTTGTTTAGTAGACTGTTACCAAGAATTTATCAAATTGTTGAGGAAATCAACAGAAGATTTGTTGTAAGTCTGGTGGACAAGTACGGTCAGGATAATGAGCGTATTCGAAGAATGGCGATAATCGCAAATGGTCAAATCAGAATGGCTTGGATGGCTATTGTAGGCGCATTTTCAGTTAATGGTGTTGCAAGACTCCATACTGAAATCTTGAAAAATGAAGAGCTTAAGGAGTTTTACGAACTTTATCCTAATAAGTTTAACAATAAAACCAATGGGATTACTCAAAGAAGATTCTTACTTCACGCTAATCCAAAGTTGGCAGAGTGGATCACAAGAAAAATAGGGGATGAATGGACAACAGACCTTACCCATCTGAAGCACTTAGAAGCGTTTGTGGATGATGAAAAAGCTCAAAAAGAATTTATGCACATCAAATATGAAAACAAGGTTCGGCTGGCAGAATATGTGAAGAAGCACAATGGTATTGAGATTGATCCAAGGTCCATTTTTGACATTCAAGTTAAGCGTCTTCATGAGTACAAACGTCAATTAATGGATATACTTCATGTCATGCATCTTTATAATGAGTTAAGGGAAAACCCTGATCGGAATATGATTCCTAGAACATTTATTTTTGGAGCAAAAGCAGCGCCAGGTTACGAACGTGCTAAGTTGATTATCAAGCTCATCAATAATGTAGCCAATGTCATTAACAATGATATTAATATACATAATAAGATTAAAGTGGTTTTCATTGAGAATTATCGTGTCTCTAATGCGGAGATTATTTTTGCAGCAGCAGACGTGAGTGAACAGATTTCAACCGCCAGCAAAGAGGCATCAGGAACAGGTAACATGAAGTTCATGTTAAATGGTGCTGTTACACTTGGAACGATGGATGGTGCAAACATAGAGATTGTTGAGGAAGCCGGCAAAGAAAATGCTTTTATCTTTGGTATGACCTCTGACGAAGTTATACAGCTTCAGCATGAACGTACTTATGATCCTTGGGACTTGTATAACACCAATCAAGTGATAAGAAAAGTCGTTACACAGTTGATCAATGGATTCTACGCACCTGAGAACCCGGACCTATTTAGAATGATTTATGATTCCCTACTAAATGGTGGTGGTGAACCGGCTGACCAATACTTTATCTTGAAAGATTTTGAGGCTTATATTGAAGCACAAAAAAGTGTAGATATAGCGTATAGGAATCAAGGTAAATGGGCAAAAATGGTCATGATGAATACAGCCAATGCAGGTAAGTTCTCATCTGACAGAACAATCGAGGAATATGCAACAGAGATTTGGCATCTAAAAAACACACCAGTTGACCTTACAAAAGCATAATAATTAAGGGACTGCTTATGCAGTCCCTTTAAAATAATTAAGAAAAGTCAGGTCATAAATAGCGTTAAAGGGTCAAAACTAAGTTTCGTAAAAATCACATATATTGTATGTGAAAGTGTAAGGATATAGTTTTGACCACATAAGCAAATATAATATTTAAAAAAGCTTTCAAAAATACTTTTTTTTAGTTATAATATAGAAGATATCGTCGTAATTGAACTTGAGAATAGCTCAAGTAGAGATAAATGGAAGGGGAACAAATATGTTTAGTACAGATATAGGAATTGATCTTGGTACCGCAAATGTTCTGGTTTATATAAAGGGTAAAGGCGTGGTTTTAAGAGAACCATCTGTTGTTGCTTTTGATCGTGATACAAATAAAATCTTGGCTGTAGGAAATGAAGCTAGAACCATGCTTGGTAGAACGCCGGGCAATATAATAGCGGTTAAGCCACTTAGAGAAGGTGTAATCTCGGATTACACTGTAACAGAAAAAATGCTGAAGTATTTCATTAGTAAAGCGGTCGGACGAAAACTTAGAAAACCGCGTATAACAGTTTGTGTTCCAAGTGGTGTGACAGAAGTGGAAAAAAGAGCTGTTGAAGACGCAACCTATCAAGCGGGTGCTAGGAAAGTTGAAATCATTGAAGAACCTATAGCAGCAGCGATTGGAGCAGGTATAGATATTGCTAAAGCCTGTGGTAGCATGGTTGTGGATATTGGTGGTGGTACAGCAGATATTGCGGTTATTTCTCTTGGAGGAACGGTTGTCAGCATGTCCATTAAGATTGCTGGTGATGTTTTTGATGAAGCGATTGTTAGGTACATGCGGAAAAAACATAATTTATTAATTGGTGAGCGTACAGCAGAAGAAATAAAGATTAAAATAGGAACCGCTTTCAAAAGACCGGAAATTATTCAAATGGATATTCGTGGTCGTAACCTGATTACCGGTTTACCAAAAACCATAACCGTTACATCGGATGAAACAGAAGAAGCACTAAGGGAAGCGGCAGGAAACATTGTGGAAGCGGTGCATAGTGTTCTTGAAAAAACACCACCGGAGCTTGCATCTGATATTGCCGAAAGAGGTATAGTCATGACCGGTGGCGGTAGTTTACTTCAAGGCCTTGACCAACTCATTGAGAGTAAGACAGGTATCAATGTTATTGTAGCGGAGGATGCTCTAACTTGTGTAGCAATTGGTACAGGTAAGTATGTAGAATATTTGGCCAGCCATAAAAGATAAATTATGCTAGTATATCCTCGTAAGGAGGCCCTAAATGAAGAAACTGAGTCTGGAAGAATTGATTAGTCGGGTGGATGAGATTCCTGTATTTTCTCAGACAGTGAACCGTATCATCCAGATAACGGAGGATCCTGAGTCAAGCGCAAAAGATCTTGAAAGTGAAATCATGAAAGACCAAGGCTTAACAACGAAAATATTACGCTTGGCCAATTCATCTTATTATGGTGTGTCAAGAAATATTAAGTCTGTTTCTGAGGCAACCGTTTTGTTGGGTTTTCAGGCTATAAAAAGTATGGTTTTTGCATCAACTGTGGGCAAGGTTATGGAGAAAGAGTTACCTGGATACGCACTTGAACGAGAAGCATTATGGCGTCAGTCTCAGATGTGTGCCATAACGGCAAGGGCCATTGCAAAAAAAGTCAAGTTTCCAAAGCCAGACCAGGCTTATACGGCTGGTTTACTTAGAGATATTGGGAAGGTCATCTTAGATACTTATATGAATGACCAGTTTGAACAGATTATTAAAGAAGTTGAGTTGCATAATAAACCATTTCTTGAAGTGGAAACGGAAGTTTTGGGTTATAATCATAGTGAAGTAGGTGCAAGGATTGCTGAAAAGTGGAATTTACCCCAAGACTTGATAGAATCCATAGCATGCCATCATAACCCGGAGAAAGCAATCGTTAATCCCAAGATGACGGCAATGATACATATTGCAGATGGTCTGATGATGATGATGGGCTATAATATAGGAATCGATGGGCTGAACTATAACTTCTCTGACGATGCCATGACATTACTTGGTATAGATGAATCGGTACTTACGGAGATTATGTCTGAAGTTGCAGATTTTATTGGTGATGAAGGTATGTTCTTTTAAACCTACAATATTGTAAAGGTAGCAGGAGAGAGGTCAATATGGCCTTAACCTATGCTACCTTTTTTTACCCGAGAACATAACTTGTTGTATGGGTTTGTTTGTTATATAATAATATTAAGAATGACTATCAAAAAAATTAAACCTATAGAAGGTTTATCTGAAAATGATCCAAGAAAGGAAGCGTTCAAATGGATATTAGATATGAAGTAGTAACCAATCTAACTAAAACAGAAGTAAGAAGTGAACTTGAAACGTCACTTAAAGAAGAAGGTTTCGGTATTCTCTGGGAATTGAACATGAAAGACAAACTTCAGGAAAAAGGACTGGAGTTTGACAGAGATTTTGTTGTATTAGAGGTGTGTAATCCAATGGCGGCAAAAAAAGTTTTGGATATTGACATAAGTGCCGGTTACTTTTTACCATGTAAAATGACCATTTATGAAGAAAAGGGAAACCAGGTACTGGGTTTGATACTGCCAACGACCTTAATTGCTTTGCAGGAAAATCCGGCTTTAAAATCACTTGCAGAAGAAGTTGAAGAAGCGTTAATTCGTGCCATCAACAATGTGGTGAAATAAAGGAGGCCAACCTTATGTCCCATCAACTTAAGAATCTAGTCATCTACTCCAAGTTGGAGAAGGATTCAATTGTGTATAATTATTATAATCTAATAAGCAAAGAAGACTATAATGAACGACAGAAATCGTACTTTAACTTGGTTAAAGACTTGGTGCAATGTGGCAAAACGCTTATGGAGCATATCATGTTGCTGATGATAGAAGCTGAAAACCACATTATTTCCAAACTGATTGATGAGAATTATCAATTAACCGAGTTTGATTATGCCTGTATTAAAAATGATTTGATGATTATCAATTGGTTGATTCACTATGATGTTGACCAAGCCATTCATGATATAGACAATCAACATGGTCTACTAACATTTCTATTGAGTAAAACAAGTCAGCATAGTCAGGTGAATTGTTATTTAGATTTTTTTAAGACTGTGAGAGACAAGCCTATTTTTCACCAACAGTGTGACGATTTTGTGGTTATGATAAGAAGTCAAGGAACAGGAAGATTTTCAAGTCATGTGGCTTATTATTTGACGACGAACAATACAATTATGCCTGTAGAAAAATATCAACCACTAAAATGGTCTCATATATATGATTACGACATCCAAAAAGAAAGGCTAAAGAAAAATACAGAAGCCTTTGTAAAAAGTAAATTTTATCACCATGCTTTATTGGTGGGTGCAAGCGGTACCGGCAAGTCGTCATCAATTAAGGCGATTGTGGATTTGTATAAAGATAAGCGGCTAAGATTGATTCAGCTCCATAAAGGTCAACTTAGTCAACTGCCGAGTTTGATTGAAGAGCTTAAGACCTCTAATTTAAAGTTTATCATTTTCATTGATGATTTATCTTTTGAGGTCAATGAAGATGAATATAAATTTTTAAAATCTTTTATCGAAGGTGGCGTTCTAAATGAAACAAACAATGTAGCTTTCTATGTGACATCAAATAGAAGGCATCTAATTAAAGAAATAAGATCAGATCGTGAAGGCGATATACACCTACAAGACTTTATACAAGAAATGACATCTCTATCAGATCGCTTTGGCCTGTATCTTACTTTCGAGTCATTAACTCAAAAAGCTTATTTGGAAATGGTTTTTAAGATGATTCAAGAAGAGAAGTTAGAGTATGACCGAAAGTGGGTCGAAGGAGAAGCGAAGAAATGGAGCATACGTCAGGGAGGTATGTCCGGTAGGGTGGCCAATCAGTTCGTAAAACAGTTACACATGATTGGTGAAGACCTATAATAAAGGAGGCTGAACATGGCAAAAGTAAAGCTTAGTTATGATCAAATTGCTGAAAAAATGGTACAAAAATATGAAGATGTTCATCATGGTAAAATGATGTCATCTCCTGCGCTTGTTCACAATAATAAGGTGTTTGCGTTTTATTATGGGGATAGTATGGTATTTAAGCTAGGTAAAAGTTACGACATTAGACAACACGGAGAGATCAAATATGAAGCGTTGAATCCCTTTAAGAACAAAGCCCCTATGTTGGCTTGGTTCGTTATAGGCTTTGATGAAGTCAACCATTGGGACAATCTGGCGGAAGCCGCATACAAAATTATGAAAGAAAGACTTACCGCTGACCTGAAAGTTTAAGCAAGCCCTCACCGAAGGCTTGTGCTGTAAGATGATAATTGAAACCCAGTTGTATGGTCAAGCCTTCAATCATTCCGTTTTTATCTTTGGTATCAAGACCAATGAGCTCTCCGGCACCGATGTATGCTTGGGACTTGGTTTTGTATCGATGGTATCCTGTAATCTCAGTCATAGAATCAATAGCTTCGGCAAAAACTAAGCCGTCTTGACTGATGATTATAAGATGAATGAATGAAAGGCTTTTTACGGTCATTTCGATGACTAAGTAGTTGCCTTTTCTTTTTGCACTTTCATCATTTAACTTAATAAAACCGGACTTATATGCTTTAATCATAAAGAACTCCTTTTCATCTGAGTCTGCAAAAGTAAAAACGAAGTAGCTTATTATATTTATCGGGATAGTAGCTTATGGACTTTAACATATAAACCAATATTAACTCATTACAAAACAGGAGGTATATTATGATAACGACAATTACCCTTAATCCGGCATTAGATAGAACGATTCATATTAATAGTATTAATTATGGTGAAGTAAACCGTGTTGGTGAGATTAGAGAAGATCTTGGAGGCAAAGGGATTAATGTAGGACGTATTCTATCCGGATTTACTTTGCCAACGATGAACATGACCATACTCGGCCAATCGAATCAGCATGAAATTCTTGAGTATTTTAAAAAAGATCAAATGGCTGTTAACTTTATAGATGTTCCCGGTCACACAAGAACCAATATAAAGATTGTTGAGAAAAACCTAAACAGAACGACAGACTTAAATGAATCAGGGTTGAGTGTTGACTTAAGTAGTTATGAAGGATTCTTGGAGAAATTGGACGCCGTTGCTATGAAAAGTGAATATCTTGTTATGAGTGGAAGTCTACCGGAAGGCCTAGCCCAAGATACTTATAAACACATTGCCAATCGCTATGGTAAACAAGTCAAAATAGTAATGGACGCAGACGATGATGTACTAAGGGAAGGCTTGAAAGGTGAACCCTATCTTATTAAACCCAATATTCACGAACTTGAAAACGCATTAGATCGTAAGTTGGAGAACGATGAAGAGATTATAAAAGCAGCCAGGGAAATCATAATGATGTATAAAACGACATATGTACTTGTTTCTATGGGTTCAAAAGGCAGTCTTTTAGTATCGGCACAAGAAGCCTATCGCGGTGGTACCATAGATGTTGATATCATCAGTACGGTAGGTGCCGGTGATGCAATGTTAGCGGGCTTTATCTATGGCCTGTATAGGAAGAAGCCATTACATGATTGCTTGGCTATTGCTGCAGCTTGTAGTGCTCTAACAATCTCAGTTGAAGGTTATCCAAGATTAGATTTGGATGATGTGTACGATAGGGCTAGACAGGTAACGGTTACAAAATTGTAAACCCTTACTTCCTAGCTTCTATAATGTTATATATATGATCACCTTCAGGCTTGTTTCTCTTAAAATCACGGTAATGTTCAATTTTTGTAAAACCGGCTTCTTTTAAAAGAAACTGAAGTTGTTCATAACGCACGGGAAAAAGGGGTATACAGTTTTTCTCGACTTCACCATCATGGATTAACTCGGTGTAACACTCCATACATTGTTGTTCAAGGCATTGGTGTCTCTTTAAGATAAGATCATCCACTTGAATGACGGGTAGTTCTAAGATACCTTTGGCGAGGACAAGATCATAATTAACGACCTCGCATTTAAAAACGCCCTTATCTTTAAGCACGCTGGACATTTCTTTGAAGAATTGTCGAACCGCCATTTCATTAGGTAAATGCGCAAGGGTATTATCAAAGCAAAGAATTTGGTCAAAGGCAGCAACTTCAAAATGTTGTTTGAGATCTAACATGTCAAGGGAATGGAAAGTAGGGCCGTCATCATGTAATCCCCTAGCTTGATCAATAATTTTTTTGTCGATGTCGATTCCAACGACTTCGTGACCTAGGTGGTATAGTGCGTGGCAAAGAGCACCAGTAGCACAACCGATATCGAGTATTTTCTGCGCTGAGTAAGAGTCTGTATTAACAAAATCGAGTTTGTCTTGGTCCAAAGGAAACAATTGATCGTAAAAATGTATGATATTCTTGTAATAGGACATAGTAACCTCCTTATATACTTTCAAAAGGGTCGAATTGGTATCTATTATC
>NZ_JARGDP010000036.1 GCF_029210395.1 Petrocella sp. FN5
CCTTAATAAAGCGAATTTTATTCAAGTCGAAGATGTACCGATTTTTAATCTAAGCCGTTTTGGTTTGACGGTTGAACAAAAGTTTGTTAAACGTGTTTTTGATGTTGTTTTATCTAGTATAGGTTTGATTATTGCTATGCCCATACTTATAATTGTAGCCACTGTTATCAAGCTGACAGATTCCGGACCAATCTTCTTTAGACAGGAACGCTTAACTGTTGGTAACAAAAGGTTCAATGTCTACAAATTCAGGACCATGGTTATGAATGCGGAAGAGATGACAGGACCGGTACTTGCGACAGCTAAAGACCCAAGAATTACAAAAATAGGGCATTTTCTACGTTCAACACGGCTAGACGAGGTGCCTCAATTGTTAAATGTGTTTAATGGCTCCATGAGCATCGTCGGTCCTAGACCGGAAAGAGATTTTTTTGTAAAACAATTTATTGAGACAACACCTTCTTTTGAATATCGTACGGCTGTTAAGGCCGGCATAACCGGTCTGGCACAAGTGCTTGGCAAATACACCACATCTTTTGAAGATAAACTGCGTTATGATTTGATGTACATCAAAAATTATACATTCCTTTTAGACATCAAGATCATTATAAAAACGTTGAAGGTTATTTTGACGAAGGATGCTTCGGCAGGCTCAGATGAGGAGATTGATTTTGATGCCTACTTGAAAAAGAAAGCCTTAAATCGGGTTATGACATCTTATGGTTGCATCATAACTTCCTTAAATGCCAGCGTGCTTGAAAAAGAAACCGGTAAGAATGAAGCTGTAGGTTAAAGAGAAAATTGTGTTGACCATTTTTAATCTAATCAATCACCATTTTCTTTTTATACTATGAAAGAGAATGGTATTGGTTATATTTTTGTAAAACTACGACTGGGTTAACTTGAAAGAGGTTGAATATGGCATCTAAATCATTGACAATAATCATTGAATGCGTTCTTTTTCTATACATTTTTTCCTTGTATTTGTTCACCTTTCGAGCAGACTACAATGTGTATAGTAACTTGATTGGTTTACTAATGATGGGCCTGATATGGCTCGATATTATTCTGGCCAATAAGGATTTACGTATCAGTCAATATTCAATAATGCTGATTGCTTTTGTTGCCATCTCCTTGTTGACGTATTTTGTTGCTCTTGATGGAGGGCTGGTATTTTCAAAAACCATAACCTTGGTTCAGCTGCTGGTATTGTCTGTTTCCTTGATTAATTATTTTGATCATGTTAAGAAAATCGAGCATGTCATCTTATATTTTATTTTTTCCGGTTTTTATGCCAGCATTTATATATTATTGAATTCGAATTTCGATACTTTATCTAGGATGGGCGGAGAACTCGGCAATCAAAACGAGATCGGCATGATTATTGCTATTTCATCAATATTTGCTTTTTACTTAATCGTCTCCGAACTAAAATTAGTATATATACCTATTTTTCTTGTTATGGTTGGTGTCATTATATTGACGGGATCTAGGAAAGCCATATTGTTTTTGTTTTTAAATATGGTAATGATCATCTTTTTGAAGAATAAAGATAGTTTTATGAAGCGTATAAAAGCGATTGTAATCATTGCAGGGCTGATGTTGATCGGTTATCTTATTATATTCAATAATCCAATTTTCTATGATATACTGGGGGATAGAATTGAGGCCATGTTTGATTTTATAACCGGAAAAGGAACAAGTGAGGGCTCCATCAATGAGAGAACCGCTATGATTACTTATGGCGTTGATTTCTGGAAGAACAGGCCATTGCTTGGTTATGGCATCGATAATTATCGAGAGCTTTATGCCCTTGCACCGAGTGGTAGGGACACCTATTCTCATAATAATTTTATAGAAGTGATGGTGGGTACCGGTCTGATTGGTCTGATGATATATTATTTGGGTCAAGGCAGTGTTATTTGGGATATGATGATTCTTAGATTAAGAGGTAATAGAGAAATACTTAAGTATACTTTTATAGGCATTATCGTGGCCTACTTCTTTATAGGAACGTCATTGGTATACTATGACTCTAAGCATTTTATTATACTAATGTCTATTGCAAGTGCTTATACCTGTATTCATGCAGAAACATAATAGCAATCATGAAGCATCACATTAAGGGGAGACGTTATGAAAAAAATACTAAAGAAATTCATTTTGGGTCATGAAACCAGTAAATTCATGTATGAAAGCATGATGGATTACTATCATAAATACTTGGTAACCGATGAGCAAGTGATTAAAAAGATGTTTAGAAAATTCTTGGATAGAGAAGTGGAACTGACTGAACCAGTCAAATACAACGATAAGTTACAATGGTTAAAGCTCTATTGGCGTGACCCTAAAGCAACTTTGTGTGCTGATAAATATGAGGTTAGAAAAATTGTAGAAGAGACGATTGGAGCGCAGTATCTGAATGAACTTATTTCAGTTTATGACAAGGTGGATGAGATTGATTATGATGAGTTACCAGATAGCTTTGCTTTGAAAGGTACCCATGGGTCTGGTTTCAATATTATTTGTAAAGATAAGAAAGACTTGGATTGGCCCAAGGCTGTAAAACAAATGAGGCATTGGCTTAAGAGAAACTATTACTGGTCAAACAGGGAATGGGTATACAAAGACATCAAACCAAGAATTGTCTGCGAAAAGTATTTGGAAGAGATGGATGTGGGAGAGCTAAGAGATTACAAGATTTTTTGTTTTAATGGTGAGCCCAAAGTGATTGAGGTTGATTTTGAACGTTTTGTGGATCATAAACGAAACATCTATGATTTAGAATGGAACCTATTAGAAGGTGAGATTAAATACCCAAGAGATCCAAATTATGTTGTTAAAAAACCGGAAAAGTTAGAGGAGATGTTGACCTTGAGCCGTACTTTGGCACAAGGATTTCCTCATGTTCGGGTTGATTTTTATATCGTTGAAGACCGTTTGTATTTTGGGGAATTAACCTTTTTTCATGAGAGCGGTACTGGCCCCTTTAGGCCTGAAGCTTTTGAGATTGAGATGGGTCATTGGATTAAACTGCCTAAAAGGACAATAAACACATCGAGTAAATTGGTATAAAAGGGGAATTGACATAATATGTCCGTTAAAAAGAAAGTGCTTGAGAACTCAGTTTTTTATATATTTAGTGCCATGTTAATCCAAGCAGTAGGATTTTTGTTATTACCAATCTATACAAGGTTTATGACGCCGGATGATTTTGGTATTATAAGTTTGATCAATGGATTTGTTGCTGTATTTACTTTTATTGTTTCTTTTTCCTTGTATTCAGCGGCGGTACGTTTTCATGCAGACTACAAAGACGATCACTTAAAGCTTAAAAAGCTCTATAGCACGCTTGTGACTTTCATTATTCTTTCAAATATACTTTTTTTCTTCGTATCTCTTCTTTTTAGAGATCAAATTGCAAAATGGATGTTTGATGGTATTGTATTTTTTCCTCTTGTATTTATGGCGCTTTTATCTCTGGTTTTTGTATCTTTGCACGCTTTACACCAAAGTATATTGCAAGGCAGACAGCAGGGTAAGAAGCTGGTTATTATTAATCTGACGGTTTTTGGCTTGACGGTCTTTTTGAAAATCATCTTTGTTGTTGTTTTTAGATATGGGGCAATAGGGTTTTTGGTGGCTCAATTAACGATTAATGGTTTATATTTCTTTTATATGATCTATGATCTGAAAAAACAAGATTTGTTTGCTTTTGGTCTAGACAAAAAAATCCTCAAAAAGACATTAACCTATTCCATACCTCTTATGCCTCATAATCTGTCGACGCGTTTAGCTGGCTTAATATCAAAAGTATTGATCAATCAATCAGGCACCCTTGCATTGGTTGGTCTCTATAGTATATCCATGCAGTTTGCTTCACTGATTGATATGATACAGACATCAGTTAATCATGCTTTCCAACCTTGGTTTTTTATTACGATGAACAACAAGGATGAGGCCAGTAAGATTGAGATTGTTAAGCTTTCAGATTTTCTCTTGATTATATATTCTATCACCTATATGGGTGTTGGGTTATTTTCCCAAGAGATTATCATGATTATCACAAGCCAGCGGTATTATATGTCTTGGACAATTATCCCTGTTTTGGTCATTGGTTTTTCAATAAAATCCATATACTATTTTTATGTGAATATTGTCTTGTATTATAAAGAAGCGACAAAAAAGCTTTTTATCGCCACTTTGACAGGTAGTATTGCAGATATCTTGATTGCCTATTTGTTGATTCCGCTCCTAGGTTCTTTGGGGGCTGCTTTAGCCTTTATTTTGGCTAAGTTTATTGTCGTCGCAATCGTGGTGTATATCTGTAGACGGTTTGAACCGGTTGGGTACAGCATTATCAAAATGTTAGGTATTATATTGCCAAGTCTTGGCTTTATGTTTGTTGGTTTGTATTTTAGTTATACAAAGTATGTTTCGACCTTCTATTGGATGAACTTCATGTACAAAATCATGATTCTATTCATATATTTAGGTTATATTTATTTCATTAACCGTACAACCATTAACAAAACGATTCAATCCGGTCAATTAAAGCGCATGCTTCAAAGCAAGAAGAAGCATGTGATCAAGAAAGAAGATGAGATTATTGACGAAGAGTATTAAGAAGTGGGTAAAAAAAGTACCATTTGTCGGCCAGGGTATAGGTAGATTATTTGACTTGTGTAGAAAGACATATATGTTCTTGTGTAATAAGATCATTGGCGTGGATGATAATAGGGTGGTCTTTATTAGTTTCAACGGCCTATCCTATTCGGATAACCCAAGAGCCTTGTCAGAGAAATTACATGAACTACAACCGAAAATGGAGATCATATGGTTGTTTGTTCATCCGGAAGAAAAAAAAGACCTTATACCGGACTATGTTCAGTGTGTAAAAAAGAATACATTTGAGGCGTTAAAAGTTCTAGCAACCTCTAAGGTTTGGATAGATAATTTCTGTAAACCTTTATACACCTATAAGGGTAAGAATCAAATCTATGTTCAAACATGGCATGGAGATCGAGGCTTCAAAAAAGTTCTATACAATTCAACTTTTTTACCAAAAAACTTTCGTATTATTGAAAATAAAATATGTGATGTGATGGTTTCGGGTTCGGATTTTGGTAAAAGTGTTCATGAAACCGCTTTTAGGTTTGAAGGCCTTACCCTTAATAACGGAACCCCAAGAAATGATATGTTGGCAAAAAATGACTCTAAAAAGAAGGGGTATTTAAATGAGAAAATAAGGTCTTTGCTGGGCATTGGTCCCGAAGTCAAGATATTCTTATATGCTCCAACTTTAAGGCGTGAAGCTTCTGAGACCGGTGGCAAGCAAGAAAGCGATGGCATTGACTTGATGCAGGTCTTATCTGTACTAGAAGATAAGTTCAAAGAAGAATGGTGTTGCGTTGTCAGGGCCCATAGTGCAGTTGGTGGTATTGAAGGTATTCCGGAAGATTGTAATAAGATCAAAAATGGTAATCTGGTTGAAGATATGAACGATTTGTTATTCATCACGGACTTTTTGATTACGGATTATTCCTCTAGTGCCGGCGATATTGCCTTGATCAATAAGCCTATTATTCTTTTTCAGTCGGACAGAGAAGCTTATGTTGGCCGAGATCGATCTTTTTATTTTGATATTGATGCCACACCTTTTATCATTGTTAAGAACAACGAGGCATTGATTCATGAACTAAAGAAGATGGAAATCGACAAGATTCCGGATAATTGTAAAGCGATTCTTGATTTTTACAACACCAAAGAGACTGGTGAATCTTCAGAGAAGATCATTGAATATTTCATGGATAGGATTGAGAAGGATAGACGTTAATCTTAGATGAGGC
The DNA here is from genome assembly GCF_029210395.1 of Petrocella sp. FN5. Taxonomy (GTDB): domain Bacteria; phylum Bacillota; class Clostridia; order Lachnospirales; family Vallitaleaceae; genus Petrocella. The sequence goes on from NZ_JARGDP010000036.1 coordinate 5,850, forward strand.
GGAGGTATAAGAATGGATACAAAGATATTGGTAACAGGTGCAGCTGGCTTTATAGGCTTTCATATGTCAAAGCTATTATTGGAAAAAGGTCATTTTGTTGTTGGTTTGGATAACATGAATGACTATTACGATTCTCAACTGAAGGAAGACAGATTGGCTTTGTTGGCTTCGTATGATAATTTTGTTTTCTACAAGACGGATATTAAGGACAAGGCGGTACTTGATCATGTTTTTATTGAGCATAGGCCGGCCTATGTGATTCATCTGGCTGCACAAGCCGGTGTTAGATATTCTATTACGAATCCATACGCCTATGTCGACTCTAACTTAATTGGGTTTATGAATGTTCTTGAAGCCTGTCGTAATTATCCGGTTAAACATTTGGTTTATGCTTCCTCCAGTTCGGTGTATGGTGGTAATAAGGTTATTCCTTTTTCAACCAATCATAATGTGGATCATCCGGTCTCTCTGTATGCCGCTACGAAGAAGTCCAATGAGTTAATGGCACATACGTATAGCCATCTGTACAACATTCCCACAACGGGGCTACGTTTTTTTACAGTCTATGGACCTTGGGGTAGACCAGATATGGCTTATTTTTCATTTACCAAGGATATGATGGCTGGTAACCCAATAAAAGTCTTTAACAAAGGTGAAATGGAAAGAGACTTTACCTATATAGATGATATTGTTGAAGGTATTCACAAGTTACTGGACTGTATTCCCAAGGCACAAACAAACTGGGATGAAAGCATCGACAATCTAAGTACAAGCTTTGCACCTTATAAGCTATACAATATTGGTAACAACAGTCCGGTAAAACTAATGCGGTTTATTCAAGTGCTTGAAGCATTGTTAGAGACAGAAGCGGATAAAGTATTTATGGATATGCAACCTGGAGATGTTCTTAGGACTTATGCAGATGTATCTGATCTACAAAAAGATATAGATTTCAAGCCGGAGACAACGATTGAGGAAGGCTTAAGTAAGTTTGTCAAATGGTATAAGAAGTATTATAATAGTAGTGAAGATAGAGATTAATGAGATGAAATCAGATAAAATATGAGGGGTGTTTTCTATGAAAATAACTGTAGCAGGAGCGGGTTATGTCGGGTTGTCCAATGCTATATTATTGTCACAGCACAATGAAGTGATAGCACTGGATATTATGAAAGAAAAAGTTGATATGATCAATGAAGGGATCTCTCCCATTGCTGATCCTGAGATTGAATCCTATCTCAAGAATGAAAAATTGAATCTGACGGCAACGACAGATAGTTATCTGGCATATAAAGATGCTGATTATATTATTATTTCAACGCCAACCAATTATGATCCTGTGTTGAACCATTTTAACACCAGGTCGGTTGAAGCTGTCATTGCCAATGTACTATCCATTAATCCGGAGGCGGTTATGGTTATTAAATCCACTGTACCCGTTGGTTATACAGAAGATGTTAAGATTAAGTTTGAAACAGATAATATCTTTTTTTCTCCGGAATTCTTGAGAGAAGGTAAAGCACTATATGACAACCTCTACCCCTCTCGTATTGTGGTAGGAGAGTTGTCAGATAGAGGAAAGGCCTTTGCCAAGCTTCTTGAACAAGGTGCCATTAAGCAAGATATTGATGTACTTTTTACCGGATCGACTGAGGCAGAAGCAATTAAGCTTTTTGCAAATACTTATCTGGCTCTACGTGTTGCTTATTTCAATGAGTTGGATTCATATGCTGAAGTACGAGGTCTTGATACACGAAGCATTATTGAGGGTGTCAGTCTTGATCCGCGGATTGGTCGTCATTATAATAATCCGTCTTTTGGATATGGTGGATATTGCCTGCCAAAAGATACCAAGCAACTTCTCGCCAATTATTCCGATATTCCACAAAACATCATGTCAGCCATCGTTGATGCAAATAGAACGAGAAAAGACCATATAGCTGAAATGATTATCAATAAAAAACCGAAGATTGTGGGCATCTATCGATTGACCATGAAAACAGATTCGGATAATTTTCGACAATCCGCTGTGCAAGGTGTTATGAAGCGGATTAAAGCCAAAGGTATTGAAGTGATTGTCTTTGAACCGGCACTAACGACAGAGGATTTTTATAACTCAAAAGTGATTAAGTCATTGGATGAATTCAAGGAGCTGTCTGATGTCATCGTTGCCAATCGTATAACAGAAGAAATAGCCGATGTGGTGGACAAAGTATATACAAGAGATCTGTACAGTAGAGATTAATTATTGGTTAAGGTACTCGATGGGGGAGATTTTCCGTGCAATATAAAGCCTATTATGACTATTTGAGAGAAAACACTATGAAAAAAAAGATGGGTGATGAGGATTATGATTTTTTTGCTAATCATAATCTGATGCTTTATGCCTATTGGAAGGAATATATGAATGGGCAAGGTGATGCCCCCTTTTTCAAGAAGAAACTGTTTATGTATAAAATTGATTATAACAAAATAGTGGAAGTGCTATGTGAAGTGGGCAGTGCGCTGGAAGAGAAAGGTATTCGTTATTTGGTTCTAAAAGGTGTCGTTATAGCAGAAACCTATCCTGAACCTTTTACACGTAGTATGGGTGATTATGATATTCTAGTACATTCGGATGACTTTGAACTTGCAAAAGAAACCTTGCAAGAGATAGGGTATATTACTGAAGCTAAGTTGAATACCTATAAAGATGCCACTTTTTTTAGGGAAAAAGAGTTGAGTATTGAGTTGCACCATGCTTTATTGAACCCGGAAATTGAACCCTATGCCCATACATTTATGAAGCAGCTATGGGATCATCCCATTAAAATTGAGACACCAAAGGGTTATATTATGGCACCTCAACCAAGGATGCATTTTACCTATATTGTATTGCATATGATGAAACATCTAAAAGAAGCCGGTTTTGGAATAAGATTTTTATTAGATTTCAAATACTTTGCACAACACCATGATATTGATCACGATGCGCAATTGGCTTTCTTTGAAGAAATCGGATATAGCGAGTTCTATCGCTCTGTTGCAACTTTATGCCATTATTATTTGGGTATGAATAGTCATGATGTGTCATGGCTTTATGATCCTGAATCGCCGGTTATTCGTATTCTTGCTGAATATGTGGCTGAAGGCGGATCATTTGGTCATGGGTCTGAACGTATGCGTATCGCGACCCATTATGATAAATATAAGGACGCTTTTAAAAAGAAAAAGAGTATTAGTGTTTATAAAGAATTGTTATTTCCACCATTAAGTGCTATAATTGAAAATTACAAATACCTTGAGAGATGTAGATTCTTATTACCGATAGCTTGGTTGCATCGGTTAATTAAGAAAGTTTTTAATAATAGAAAAGGCATTAAAGAAAAGTTCTTTATATTTGCTCAAGACAAAGAATTTGTGAGCAAAAAAGAATTTATGATGAGCGCCTTAAAATTAAAAAATCACGAGTTTAGAGATTAAGATTGTGGCTTGTGTAATAGCAACAAAGGGAAAAAAGATTGACAAATGTGATAGGCATACGTAAAGGAGAATGATGATGAAAGTAATGTATTCATATAGATTTGCATTAATTATTGGTGTACTGGTATTGTTATCACTTTTGGTTATGTTTCATTCCAATGGTGAAGACAAGTCATCCATAGATGAAACACCTATTGGAGCGGTTGTGCCAACACCTGAAGAGAAACCCATTGTTTTGGTGGAAGAACAGGCGAAGTACAAAAAAGCCAGTCAAGTTGGAATGATCAAAGATAGTCCCCAAGCCGGCGATCAAAATGCTAGAATACTAACCGATGTTCTAAATGTTGAAGGCGGTATCACCATAGATGGGTCCTACTACATTGGTTATGTGGACGAGTTTGTGAGCAATAGTCAGATAGAGATCATAGGGATGGACAACTCGAAACTGGTTTTTGATCATAATCAAAGTTATGTTTTGTTTGATCCAAGTTATCTAAAGCATCTTACCTTTAGAAATATTACTTTTGTTAACTTGAGCACGGTACACCCTCTGTATCTTGTGCATCATGGTAGTCAAGGAAGAAAGACGATGACAGATGCGGTTGTGATTGAAGACTGTTCCTTTATTGGAGAGATATCCTTGTATCGGGATAGGGGTGATACGAATACCAACCCCAATAATGTAGATTTTGGAATCGATACTTTTGTATTTAATAACAATACCGTTGAAAATACGTCCCTATCATTCATTGTATTAACAGATATGCCCCTTCGTTATGTAGAGATTGGGCACAATGATATTCGCAATTTCAAGTATGTTTTTTTTAACGCAGGCATCACCAATGGTATAAACTTTGAGGACGAGATTTTTGAATCAAAAGATTATATGCATATTCATCACAATACAGTCATAAATGATGATGATTGGTGGGCAAAAGAAGGTGGCGGGATTTACCATGCATTTGTTGTTGCTGAAAATGTGGAAGTCTTGTATGAGTTTAATCATGTTGAAGGCTTGAAATCAGATTTTGAGGTTTCACTATATGATGCCTATTTAAGCTCTAGAAGTGTAACCTATAGTAACAACACTTGGATTAATAACATCAGCTTTATTAAGGACAAGGTTTATAATAATCTTATCAAATCCAAAGGTGGCAGTGTTAATGGTATTCCTGTTGATCGGTTCTATACCAATAACACGTTTATTATTGAAGAGTCTTACGCAGAAAGATTGGGTCAATCTAAGGAGCATCTATACATTTATTTTTATGATTTGACAACGCGTGCAGACAAGTATGTTATTGAAAACAATATTATAGATGTATATGATTTGAGATTACCAAAATCCAGTGATTTGATCAATCAATTCAAGTTTAATAACAATGCAGTTAAAGCAAAATATGCTTTAGGCTCTTTGGTGATTATGCGATTGACGGATGAAGCCTTACCAACCATACAATTCAATAATAATGTTATTGAGATTGAACAAGCAAAAGCACATCCATCTGGCGATAATGAAGGACTTCGTATGATTGGCATGGTTGATACGAGGACGACCAAAACAAGCAATCAAATGATAGAATGGATAGAAATGAAAGGTAATAAGATAGAAGCACCTCTTACGTATCTTTTGTTTAACACAATTGCAAAAAGAATAGATGTGGATGATAATGATATCAATGTGATCGGTGATATATTCATTAATACTGTAAACAACGATGAACATCCAAAACTTCTAAGTATTGATATCTCTAAGAACTAGCGTCATTCGATATGTCTTTGACACGAAAATACAAAAGGAAATATATTATAATGTGATGCATAATAATATAACTTTACAAGTTGAATAGGTCTAGGACCCCAACTACCTAAATACTAATACCCATTTACCCTAGTGGGTATAGATGATACCATGTAATCAGTAGTTAATCTTTATAGGATTAGATTCAGACAGAGAGAACAGACATACAGAAAAGAATCACTCCATAAAGACCATAGGAACTTGTGTTTATATGTAATACTTCATACTGATAAGAGCAAACCAGTCGAAAGGCTGGGACGCAAAGCTATAGGGCCTGTAAAATGGCAGCCAGTTTCCAAAGGGAAGTTTTTTTGTTGAAAAAACTGTAATAGTAGAAGAATACAAAAAACACTCCAATGTAAAAAGCAAACCAGTCGAAAGGCTGGGACGCAAAACTAAAGGGCCTTAAAGGGCAGCCAGTTTCCATCAGGAGGGAACCATGATGAAAAAAGTAATAAGTTGGATGATGGCAGCAATATTTGTTGCTAGTATGGTACAAGTCAATGTACATGCAGAAGAAGTTGTAACCAATGAATTTGCAAACAAGTTGTCAGAAGTAGGAATGTTTAACGGAAGTGACAAAGGGTTTGAGCTTGATCGTGAACCAACAAGATTAGAAGGTCTTGTTATGATGATGAGAATGCTTGGACTTGAAGAAGAAGCACAAAATTATGATGAGAAAGTTGTAGATTTTAAAGATGTACCTGCATGGGGAGAACGATATGTTCAATATGCTTACAAACTTAACATAACAAAAGGTATTGGTCGTGACCAGTTTGGGTCTTCCAATCAGATGGATAAAAAATCCTACTTAACTTTTATGTTAAGATCACTTGGTTATGATGACGACAAAGATGATTTTACTTGGTCAAATGCTACTGAAAAAGCGGCAGAAGTTGGTATCATCAAAAAAAGTGATATGAACTCAACAAAGTTTACCAGAGGTGATGTGGCAGAAGTGTCTTATAATACCTTAAAGGTAAATCTAAAAGGACAAGATAAACTACTTGTTGAAAAACTGGTTGAGGAAAACAAAATTGATAGGACAAAAGTTGAAAAACTAGATATAAAGATAAGAGGACAAGAAGTTGAGGAAGTTGTTGAAGAAATAAAAACAGTCGATGATGAAGAGATTAACTTATATAAAGAAAATGAACTTGCACAAGTTAGACCGACACAACCAGCTGGTGGTAGCATCGGTGGCGGATCATCAATGCCAGGCAGCGGCGGCGGCGGTGGTGGATCATCAATGCCAGGTGGTGGTAAGCCGGTAGCAAAAGAGCCTGTAGTAGAAGAACCTGTAGTAGAAGAGCCTATAGTAGAAGAACCTGTAGTAGAAGAACCTGTAGTAGAAGAGCCTATAGTAGAAGAACCTGTAGTGGATGAATCAGAAGCACAAGCAGCAGCAGAAGCAGCGGCACAAGCGGAAGCAGAAGCACAAGCAGCAGCAGAAGCAGAAGCAGAAGCACAAGCAGCAGCAGAAGCAGCGGCACAAGCGGAAGCAGAAGCACAAGCAGCAGCAGAAGCAGCGGCACAAGCGGAAGCAGAGGCAGCAGCAGAGGCAGAAGCAGAAGCACAAGCAGCAGCACAAGCAGCAGCACAAGCGGAAGCAGAGGCAGCAGCAGAGGCAGAAGCAGAAGCACAAGCAGCAGCAGAAGCAGCGGCGCAAGCAGAAGCAGAAGCACAAGCGGCAGCAGAAGCAGCAGCACAAGCAGAAGCAGAAGCACAAGCGGCAGCAGAAGCAGCGGCGCAAGCAGAAGCAGAAGCACAAGCAGCGGCGCAAGCAGAAGCAGAAGCAGCGGCGCAAGCAGAAGCAGAAGCAGCGGCACAAGCGGAAGCAGAAGCAGCAGCACAAGCGGAAGCAGAAGCAGCAGCACAAGCAGAAGCAGAAGCAGCGGCACAAGCACAAGCAGAAGCAGCGGCACAAGCAGAAGCAGAAGCAGCAGCGCAAGCAGAAGCAGAAGCAGCGGCAGATGGACCACTCGCAAGCACTTATGGATTAGTAGCGAATAACCAGTCTAGCGCCAACAATAATGCAACATTGTTAAACAGAATGATTAATGAGCATGGTAGTATCGTTATTGATGGTAAGTATTACATAGGAACAACCAGTCAAAGCGTTACCAACAAAAACATTGAAATCGTCGGATTAAATGGCGCTGAACTTATTTTCAATAACAGTAACGATACCATCTTATTTGATCCTAATAATGTAACGAACTTGACAATTGATAATGTTAGATTCAAGAACTTGAATCAATCACGTAGATTGTTTATTGCCTATAGCCCTACAAAGAACAATAAGAAGATTAACCGTGTACTTGTTGAAAACAGTTCATTTGAAGGTAACATTTCTTTATACAGATTAACTGGTGATACAAATGCGAATCCTAGCACAGTAGATTTTGGTGTAGATGAGTTTATCTTTACGAATAACCAAGTATCTAACACAGATTCTTCATTTATTGTTTTGACAGATATACCGTTAAGATATGCAGAAATAAGTAACAATACGATCAATAACTTTAAGTATATATTCTTCAACTCAGGAATAACAAACGGTATCAAATATGAAAATCAGATTTTCTTAGCCAAAGATTATATATATGTCTATAATAACACAGTTATAAACGATGATAACACTTGGGCTATAGAAGGCGGCGGCATGTATCTTGCATTTGTATTAACAGAGAATGTTAGAACGAAATATGATTCTAACCATGTTGAAGGGTTAAAAGCAGACTTTAATGTATCTGTCTATGATGCTTATATGAGTTCTCGTTATGTAACATATACAAACAATACATGGAAAAACAACATTACTTTCCATCCAGACAAAATCTACAACGTACTGATCAAGTCCAAAGGTGGTATGGTAAATAATGTACCGGTTGAACGCTTATATGCGAATAATACATTTATTGTTGAAGAATCATATGCAGCAAGGGTTGGACAATCAAAAAGTAACTTATTTGTTTTCTTATATGACTTAACAACAATTGCGAATAACTATACAATAGAAAACAATACATTTGATGTATACGACTTAAGATTTGTTAAATCCAGTGATCAGATTTATAATTTCAAATTCAACAATAATACAGTAAAAGCAAAATATGCATTAGGTTCATTAACCATGGTAAGACTAACAGATACTATTAAACCAACTGTAGAAGTGAAAAACAATAATATCCAAATTGCTCAAACAGGTACACATCCATCAGGAGAGACAGCTATTGGATTACGCTTGGTAAGTATGGTAGATGCTAGAACCAATAAATCAGATGGTAAGCTAGGAAAATCAATCCTAATAAGCGATAACACAGTACTTGCACCTATAACCTATGCCTTATTTACCATTGCATCAAACAATGTCACTGTAACAGGCAATGATATCACTGTAAGAAGTAGTGTTTATAAAAGGTTTGTAAGCAACAGCAGTAGTTATCCTCATTTGACAGACGCACTCGTTAAGCAAATCTAAGTAGAATTAAGAACATAAAACATTAATTAAAAACATTTTTCTAAGCATTCATTAATCGCTTGGGAAAGTGTTTTTTTATTGCAAAAAAAAAGCACCACCTTTAGTAAAGTAGTGCTTGTATAATAATACTATAGATTGTTGATCTATCTAGGCATTATACCACTGCAACCGATGATTGGAAGTTTTTTGAATTTACGCTTGAATTTATTCTTAAATCCAAACTTAAATCTACTTGACTCGGTTGATTGTGAGTGCAATTCTACTATCTCTGGTTTTTTCCATTGTTCCATGTCCTGACCTCCTCATGATTAATTGAATTTTTACGGTTTATTTTTATATTGTCCACCGATTGGACTCAAGTATGAACATTGTGTGACTGAGTTGCTATGTAAGATATTATAATACTAAAAAATTGATTTGTCTATAGCTTTTATTGATAATCATTATTATTATTACAAATATCCAGTATATCTTTGTAAGTACTTGACATGGATATTATAAGAAGCTATCATTAACTAAAAGTTTCAGTTTTCTACATGACCAGAAGGAAAGAATTAAGATAATGGGTTAAGGTGTCAAAATAATATCGCTGAACCATAATCATTATTTAGAGTTTACTTTGTGTTTGAAAGGTGGTAAACAGATGGATCCTATGAAGTTTGATAAAGAGGCAGTTATACGAAAAAAAGAGTTGACCATCATAGATTTTGATGGTGAACTGGCGATGAATGATACAGAAAAAGGCATTCATTATGGCATAAATTCAGTTGGCTCAAGAATATGGAAATTGTTGGATGACCCTCAAACGATGGGTTCTATAGTCGATTATTTATTAACCCAGTATGAGGTTGATCGGATTAGTTGTGAAGAAGAAGTATATGACTTTTTAGTAGATTTGTATGAAAAAGAATTGATTTGTGTAGACGCGTAGAGTTTTAGGGGATGAGGTTGTGAGATGTTAGAGAAGCCAATATATCGTTACAAAGCATTTGGGTTAAATCTCTATTCAGAGATCAAAATACCAGAGCTGAATACAAGTGAAGGTGAAGAAGATGTTCGTATTCAATTGGGTAGGGTTCCTAGAGATATAAAAGATGTATTAGAAGAGAGTGACCAGTATCAGTTGTCAAGAAGGGCGTTTGCATTTGATATCGAAGGTGTTGCAAAATACTATATAACAGACGGGAAAGAGATTGTTGTTGAGTTGTATTCTGAAGCAGATTTAGAGCGTGTAACTGTTTATTTATTAGGTACGGCAATGGGCGTGTTGCTGATCCAGAGAAATAGGATTGCCCTACATGGAAGTGCTGTAAGCGTAGGCCAAAAAGCCTTGATTATTACCGGTGATTGTGGTGCCGGAAAAACCAGCTTATGTTCGGCATTTCGAAAAAATGGGTATGGTTTTCTTGCTGACGATATTTCAGCGATAGCTATGGATTCGGACCACCAACCTTTTGTTCATCCAGCCTTTCCACAACAGAGATTATGCACGGATACAGCTCTTGAAATGGGTTATAACCTTCAGTCATTAAAGCTGGCCAGTATGGAGGAAAATAAGTATATTGTAAAGCTGGAAGAAGATTTTATTGAAGAAAAAAGGGCACTCGCAGTGATTGTAGAGATTCAGATAGGGCATTTGGATGAGGTCGTTTTAGAAGAACTGCGTGGCATTAAGAAAGTCAAACAAATTGAGAAAAATATATATTGTGGACCACTATATGAGAATATTGGTTTTACGAATGATTACTATCAGGCGTTATTGTTAATGGCTAAGCATGTTGATTATTACAGTGTTTTTAGACCCCAAAAGGGTTTCACTGTTGATGAACAGTTGAGGCAAATCATATCTAAGTTATCAGGTGACGACATTGGATAAGGGCGAAAATATGGACAAGAAGATAGACAGAAAGAAGACGAAAGAGATATTCACAAATCTTAAGTGGTTGCTTTCTACGATGAAAGGATTTAGTCGTTTTGTATTTGCAATTATTTTTTTTGGTGCCATTTCGGCTGTTCTTGGTATTTCTAGAGCCCTGGTTACAAAATGGTTGGTCGATTCGGCCACAGCGGCTGATATAGAACGTATGAATTATTATTTGCTGTTATTGGCCGGCATTATTTTGTTTGATATTGCTGTACGAGCAGTACATACAATATTACTTGAAAAAGGGGAAATAACAATTTCAAATAGCATACAAAACAAGCTATATGCAAGAATAATTAATACCAAGTGGATGCAATTTTTGAAATATCATAGTGGTGATTACTTGACGAGAATGACCAGTGATGTTGAGGAAATAACAGATGTCATTATTTCAACAATACCGAATATCATTACCCTTAGTATTCTGGTTTTTGGTTCATTTATTTCTATTTTTTATTTTGATCCAAGGTTGGCCATTGTTATTATTACAGTCATCCCACTTGCAGCATTGTTTATTCGAGTTTTTTCCAAACGTCTTAAAATGCTGTATATGGAAAGTCAACTGGTTGAGTCCAGATATAGGTCATTTATTAATGAATCCATACAAAACATGTTGGTGGTCAAGACCTTTTGTTTAGAAAAAATTAACTTTGGTAAAGCAAAGGCGATGCAACAAGAAAAAGTGGATCTAGTGGCCTCAAGAACTAAGTTGACGGTTATATCTACTTCTTTAGTCACCATGAGCTCGTGGATGGGATTCTTTCTTGTTTTCTTATGGGGTTCGGTGAAGATTGCTGAAGGTACGACAACTTTTGGAACATTGATGGCACTTATTCAGCTCATTGGGAATATACAAGGACCATTGATTACGGTAGCAGCTTCTATACCTATGATTGTGTATGCATTGGCTTCGGTTGAGAGAATTAGAGAAATAGAAGGTTTGGAGAGTGAATTTGAAGCCGACTTTTTTTTGGATATGACTTCAGCAGGTATTAAGTACAATCAAGTTGATTTTTATTATAACAAAGACAATTATGTTCTTAAGAATGTATCAACAGACATAAAACCTGGAGAAACAGTGGCACTGATTGGGTCTTCAGGGGAAGGAAAAACCACATTTATTCATTTGCTGATGTCGTTACTGAATCCGATAAAAGGTGATATCCTTATTGTAGATAGGGATAAAGAATATGAAGTCAGTACTAAGTCTAGAGGGTTTATTTCATACGTACCTCAAGGGAATAATATTTTTTCCGGTACCATAGCGGATAACTTGAGACTTGGTAAAGAAGATGCAACGGATGAAGAACTGAAGGCGGTAACAAAAGCTGCCAGTGCTTGGGATTTTATTTTAGAAGCAGAAAATGGTATGGAAACCCACATAGGTGAGAGAGGTATTGGGCTATCGGAAGGACAGACACAAAGAATTGCCATAGCCAGAGCCTTATTGCATAAAGCCCCTATTCTTATCTTGGACGAGGCCACTTCAGCCTTGGATTCAAAAACAGAAGTGGATGTATTAAGAACCATTCAATCTTTAGAACAATCACCTACATGCATTATCATAACCCATCGTTTATCTGCTCTAAAGATTTGTGATAGAATCTTAAAAATAGAAGATGGGTACTTAAGTGAAATCAGCTACGACGATGCCACTAATTTTGAAAATATGTGATAAGATAAAGATGCAGTCCTATAACTTGTTAGGATAGTTTGTTTATGCTATGATGAGTTAAAAATCTACCACAATGATGATATAAGGAGATTGGTATGAAAAATCACTTGGAAATTAGTTTTATTGAATTTTTAAATGCATTGATTAAAAAATGGTGGCTACTAATAGGGTTTGCCATAGGTGGTATGGTATTATCCTATTTGTTAGCGGTGTTTTTTGTTGTTCCGATCTACGAAGCTCATACAACCTTGTTTATTGGAGATGTACCGGATGAAGAAATTGATATGAGAATGTCTATGCAAGATTTTGAGGTGTCTCAACAACTGATTAATGACTATAAAGAGATACTGAAAACAAGGCTGGTGGCAGAAAAGGTTATTAATGAACTTAATCTGGACATCCCAATAGACGTATTAAGAAATAATATGTTGATTGCAAGCATTGGCACAACGCGTTTGTTTATAGTTGGCTATACAGATCCGGACCCTGTGGTAGCAGCTGAAGTTGCAAATGCTTTTTCTAATCAATTGGCCGCAGCCATATCGGGTATTGTCGGATTTGAAAACATACAGATTATCGATGAGGCACTCGTTCCGGAATACCCAACATCACCTTCGGTTATTATGTTTATGTTGATAGGTGGTTTCCTAGGTGGATTGGTGGGAACAGGTGTTATCGTCCACAGTTTATTTACATCCAAAAAGCTTTTGCAAGATGGAAAAGAGATTGAACATCTTCTAGGCGTACCTATATTAGCCGAGATTCCAAAAACTAAGATGGAGGTGTGGCATAAATGAAAAGAGAAAAAATTGTAACCATCGCTGAACCGGATTCACAGATCTCTGAATCTTATAAGATACTACGATCTATTCTTAGTTTTTTTAATGGAAATGAAGAAAAAAAAGTAATTATGTTGACAAGTGCACACGATGATGATGAGAAAACGGCAGTCATTACCAATGCAGCCGTGTCTTTAGCTCAATCAGGTAAAAGGATCTTATTGGTGGAGGGTGATTATAGAAATCCTATGCTATATGACTTATTTGAAGTACCTAAAATGCCGGGTCTTACAAATATGGTTTTTGAGAAAAAACAATTAAAGGATTGTGTTCATGATATTATTGGGATTAAAGGATTAAGCGTTTTGACAGCAGGAACATCCCCAGTTGCTAACCTTGAACTTTTTGCACGTCAAGAATTTCTAAATGCAATGGAGGAAATGAAAACAGCCTATGATATGGTGTTAATTGATATACCACCGGTTTTAAAGTATTCGGATGGAATTGTCTTGTCAAAGTATGTAGATGGTGTTGTCTTAGTTGCTGCCCTTGGCATTAGTAATAAAGAACAGCTGGTTCAATCTCGTGATATGTTGAAGATGGTTGATGCTCAGATCTTGGGCCTTGTATTAACCAATTCCAAAAAAAAGAAAAAAGAACAATAAGTATTAAGTTAGCCTGTTTTTGAACATAATGTGATTTTTGAGGGAGCGAAAAAAGTGAATGATAGAGCTTTGGTTAGTATAATAACCGTGTGCTACAACAGTGAAAAGTATATTGAATCTGCAATTAAATCAGTTTTATCACAGAATTACAGCAACATTGAATATATTGTGATTGACGGAGGTTCAACAGATAGAACCTTAGATATTGTTCGTAAATACAGTGAACATAGTAGCATAAGAATAAAAGTCATCTCAGAGCCTGATGAAGGTATTTATGATGCTATGAATAAAGGGGTTAAGTTAGCAGAAGGTGATATTATTGGTATTTTGAACTCAGATGATTTCTATATCAATAATAAGGTCATCACATGGGTGGTCAATACATTTGAAGCTACAAATGCAGACATGGTTTATGGCAATCTGGTATTTGTGGATAGACAAGATACGAACAGAATCGTAAGAGTTTGGGATACTTTTAAGGGTGAGTTCTTAAAAGGCTGGAATCCACCGCATCCTTCAACATTTATAAAAAAATCGATCTATAAAGAGTTCGGGTATTATAAAAAAGAGTATAAGATTTCTTCAGACTATGACTTGTTTTTTAGGATGATTGAAATCGGAAAAGTCAATCACCATCATTTAAATAAGACCTTAGTAAAAATGAGGGTAGGTGGGGCGTCGACCAGTGGATGGAAAAGTAACTATGTCGGCTCCAAAGAAATATATATGACGCTTAAAGAGCATAATGTTAGATTTAGGCGTTGGATTGTTCTTAGTCGTCTACTCAAGAAAATCAAACAATTTTATCAAAGAAGAAGCGTATAATAGGAAAGAGGAAAAAAAATGTTATGTGCACTGATTATGGCAGGTGGATCGGGTCAAAGATTCTGGCCACTATCAACTGAAGAGAAACCCAAACAGTTATTGGAATTGTTTACGGATAAATCTATGATCCGAGAAACGGTGGATAGAATTTTGCCCCTTATATCCGCAGAAAAGATCTTCATTGCAACAAATATCAGACAACTCAAAGGCATAAAAGAAGCACTTCCTATGATCAGAGAAGAAAATATCATCTTAGAGCCTACATTCAAAGATACAGCAGCGGCCATTGGCTATGGTACACTGTATATAAAACAGCGTTTTGAAGATTCTGAGATTGTTGTTTTGGCTTCGGATCATTTGATACAAGATGAGCACAGCTTTAGGTGTATTATTGAACAGGCAGCTTCAGAGGCGAGGTTAAACGGGTCAATCATTACATTAGGTATAAAACCTACGAAGCCTGAAACGGCCTATGGGTACATTGAAGTAGATGAAGACAGTGAACTTAATAAAGTATCCGAAGTCAAACATTTTTATGAAAAGCCAAATCTAAAAAAGGCTATCAATTTTCTAGCTACAGGAAATTTCTTGTGGAATAGTGGTATTTTCATTTTTAATTCAAACATAATAATGGACGAAATTGAACGTTTTATGCCAAATCATAAAAGGATTCTAGATCGTTTAGAAAGCATTATAGCAAAAGATATTTGGGGTAGGGATTTGACCGCAGAAGTTGAATCACATTTTGAATTATTTGAGAAAATATCCATTGATTTTGGCGTGATGGAAAAGTCTGAGAAGATAAGGGTTATTCCTTGTGAGTTTGGTTGGAACGATGTAGGAAGCTTTACGGCCATAGAAGACATATGGGAACCTGATGAAAGTGGTTCTTATGTTAAAGATACCCATTATAAGAGCCTAGATTCTACAGGTAATATTATTATTTCTAACAACGATACTATTGTAACGATTGGTGTGGATGACTTGGTTATTGTTAAGAATGGAAGTAATCTACTGGTCTGTCATAAAGATCGGGTCCAAGATCTCAAAAAAGTTCTTAAAAACAATGGTTAGTGGCGTGGGTGCAGTGTCTAAAAAATAAGGGTGAGTAAAAATATGTAGAAAGAGGTGATAGGATGAAAATCTTATACTGTGCACCATTTCCGAAGAAGAGATTTTTTGGTGGGATTTCAATCATTGCAGAATCATTAAAGAATAAGACAGATATGTTTAAGAACTTTGATGTAGAGCTTGCATTTTTTAATACAGAAGTGATGGATCGGGAAGATAAGACGAAAGGCAAAATAAAGCTTATAAATCTAGTCAGCTTCTTTAGACTCAAAAATAAGTTGATTAAAGAAATTAAAAGCAACGATTACGATTGTTTACATGTTAATACTTCTTTTGGTATAGCGCTTCTCAAAGATCTGCTATTAATAAAAAGCATTAAGTTTAACAAGAAATTGGTTCTTCAGATTCATTTTTGCAATTTTGTAGAAGTGTTTGGACGGCGGAAGTTTTTTTCTAATCTTCTATTAAGTTTAATTGAAAAACATGTAGACAATGTTATTGTCTTGTCGGAAAAATTCAAAAAAGAGTTATCAGTAAAGCTAAAGAAGACCAAGATTGTTACGTTATATAATTTTCAAGACGCTATTACGGATGAAGACGCTGTGACGACAAAGAAAGATACTAAGATTAAAAATCTTCTTTTTTTAGGCTCCATTGATGAACGAAAAGGCTTGTTAGATACAATCAAAGCCTTGAAGGGAATTGATAAAGAAACGTATCATTTTTATGTTGGCGGTAAACTCTATGGCTCGGACTATGAGAAAATGGTTAAGAATGAAATAAGTGAAAATGGTATGGAGAACAATGTTACTTTTTTAGGCTATGTTCAAAATGAGGATAAAATAAAACGGTTGCTTAGTTCGGATATTTTTATTTTACCCTCTTATGGAGAAGGCTTGCCAATTTCTGTTATTGAATCCATTGCTGCCGGATTGGTCATCATTTCTTCTAATGTAGGCGCCTTAGACGAGATCATAGCCAATAATGTGAATGGATTCACCATAAATCCCGGCGATATCAAAATGCTTAACACTTATATATCAAAATGCTTAAATGATGAAGTTCTATTAAATAAAATAAAGAACAATAATAGAAAAATTGCAGATCAATATTGCATTGATACGTATATAGAAAATCTGTGTAAGTTTTATAAAATATAAATCATTTACACAGCATACATCATTTAGCTCCATGGATTGTTTATTGATTCTTGAGGATGGATGATGGGGAAAGGGTTATAATATGAAAGTAGCAATTATTTTGCCACAAAATTTTAGTGGTGGCGCAGAAAGAGTCGTATCTAATCTGAGTTTCGAACTAAGTAAATACTGTGAACTCCATGTCATCGTCTTTAATTATAGGACGGAAGATGCATACGAGTTGGATGGTCATGTTATTGATATGGACCTGACCCTACGCAAAACACTATTTGGAAAAGCAATGAATTTTGTCAAACGTCTTCATAGACTTAAGAAGATAAAAAGGGATATGGAATTTGATTGCTGTATAAGTTTTTTGGCAAGTGCCAATATTGCTAATATGCTCACGAAAGCTACAGAAAAAAGGATAATTTCAATTAGGAACAATATATTCATTCATAACGAAAGTATAATCGATCGAATTCAGCTAAAAGTATGTAAAGTATTGTACCCAAAAGCAGATGCTATTGTTGTAGTATCTAAATTATTAAAAGAGAAGCTAATCAGTGAAATGGGAGCAGATGCTCATAAAATAAACACAATTTATAATCCTTATAACATTGAAAATATAAAAAGATTAAGTCTAGAACCGATTTCTAAAGAGGAAGAGGCATTAATGGGATCGAAAATAATGCTGAGTTGCGGTAGACTTACGTATCAAAAGAATTTTGAAGGGTTGATTAAGTCTTTTGGAGAAGTGGTAAAAAAAACAGACTACAAATTGGTTATCATTGGAGAAGGAGAACTGAGAGGAAAGCTTGAAAAATTAATCCAGGAACTGGGATTATCCAATAAAGTTATACTATTAGGCTATAAGAACAATCCATATAAATACATGAGTCAATCCAAGGTCTATGTGTTGAACTCTTTTTTTGAAGGATTTCCCAATGCACTGGTAGAGGCGATGATTTGTGGCCTGCCTGTGGTGGCTAGGGATTGCGAAACCGGTCCAAAAGAAATATTAGCCCCTTTGACGGATATTAGAAAAAAGACGAACAATTTAGAAACAGCAGAATATGGCATTCTGATTCCGGACGCCAAATCTATTGGTCCAAATCAAAGGGATTACCTATATGAGGCCATTGAAACCCTTGAAAATAATCCGGCATTAAGAGATCAATATATCAGAAAATCCTTAGATTACTGTAGCAGATGGGACACTTCAATTATTGGAAAAGAATATTTTGACTTAATAGCGAAGGCTATCCGCTTATAGGGTTACTTGGAAATCTTGGCGTTTTTTAAAATTGAGTTCAGAAGGATTGACTTATGGTACAAAAGTGGTATAATGGGTAATAGGAACCAGTTTAATAAAAATATAATATGTAGGCAAACTTCTTGAAAAAGAAGGGCGCAAAGCTAGAATCTAAGGTTTATACTATGATAGTTCGGCTGCTTAAAATATTAAGCAGCTTTTTTTGTTTTCAAATATTTGTTAATATTTTAGAAAAATTACAATATCATAGTAAGTTGTGAGGGCAATGTAAACATGATTCTGGTAATACTTTATTTCAAGGGCAATAGTAGCTGAACAACGATATCCGACTATTGTAGAGGAGAAGAAGATGATGAAAAACTATAAAATAAAAAAGAAATTAAGTTTGGTCCTATCGAGTATTTTAATTATGTCATTATTGATGTCAACAAGTGTATTTGGTAGTAGTTTCAATTGGACACCAGATCCTGGTAGCGGTTTAGAAGGTTTTATACAGGGGTCAGATGTTGACAATACTTTTATTTTCAATCTATATGACATAGAATCAGGTGAATTATTACAAGCATATTGTTTTGACGAAAGCATGGAGATGTTTGTAGACTCGGTTTACGGAGGCATCACCCCTCTTGGTAATAATGATGATGATGATAGAGTGAGGGCGATATTAGCACACTCTCTACCCTATCTAGATTTGACGGAAATAGAAGACAACCTAGAAGTGGAAAATTTGAGTGAATATGATGTGATAACAGCGACTCAATATGCAATATGGAAAATTGCAAATGGAACACCAATGTATTCACCTGTAGCAAATAGTGATATTACAATGCTTTACAATTATTTTTTGGAATTATCACCAATGGCATCACCAGATGAGTATGAAGCGGTTATAACAAGCCCAAGCTATAGACGATCCGGTGGCGTTGTGACACTGAACTTTAACTATTACATTCAGTTGTCAGATGGTACGAAAGTGGACACAGAAGATCTTAATGCTCAATTATCATACAATAAAAGTATATTGACGGAAGACTTAACCCCAAATGGAGATCTTTCAGTATCTGTCGAATTGACAATCAGTGAAAGTGAGTTGCCTGCCAATGAAAATCTTAGAATAACATTAAAAGGCATATTGGTTGAAGCCTATAGATTGACAGGCACACATACTGAATTGATACCTATAGAAGTAGATGACGAAGAAGTAGATGACGAAGAAGTAGATGACGGCGAAGTAGACGACGGCGAAGTAGATGACGGCGAAGTAGATGACGGCGAAGTAGATGACGGCGAAGTAGATGACGGCGAAGTAGATGACGGCGAAGTAGACGACGGCGAAGTAGACGACGGTGAAGTAGACGACGGCGAAGTAGATGACGGCGAAGTAGACGACGGTGAAGTAGACGACGGCGAAGTAGATGACGGCGAAGCAGACGACGGCGAAATTGCTTCTAGAGTTTCTGATAATGGTCTAGATAGAACCTTCAGAACGGCTGAATTAAATGTTGATTATGAAGAAGTGATTAGAGATTCTCAAGATTTAGTATTTGTCGATGACGAAGATATTATTGCAACCAGAAACTTCAGTTATACAAGAAGAAGTAGAGATCGTGATCCTGATCCAGAACCAGAACCAGATCCGGAACCAGAGCCAGACCCAGAACCAGAAGAAATAGAAATACCGGATGAAATAGTAGAAATACCTGAAGCGGTGCCAGAGCTTGAAGAGATTATTTTAGATGAAGTTGTGGTCATTCCTCAAGCTTTACCTGAAACATCAGGAACACCAATTGGTATATTAATGCTTCTAGGAAGTGGTATATCGGGGTTAGGTTTATATATTAAGAAACATAATAAATAGTATAACTGCATCATTAATGAAAGATGAAGGAGGTGCTAGTATGAAGAAAGAGTGGAAAAAACCAGAAATTGTTGAATTAGAAGTTGTGCTAACAGAACAGTGGACTAACCCAAGACCTAGCGGAAATAATACCATAGCGTGGAAATGATATTTTATCAAAAAGCATTAACTTAGGTTAATGCTTTTTATTGAATAGAAATTATGTCATGATATAATAAAAAGATGATTAGATTCGTATTGTCATAAAGAAGGAGAAAAGGTTTATTACTATGACAAATTATTCTGGGAATAAGATAAATTACTATTCGATTTATGGGATCAAGATTGCTACTGAGCTTGTATTAAATGAACTTGTTAAAATGGATGGGGAATCAGATTTAATTATATCTTCGGGTAAAGTACCGGAATTTCTTAAAGGCACAACTCAAAGCTATGCTTTTTTTCAAACAAAAGAGAATGAGTTTTTGGCAAGAATAAAAAATGTTGGTAGTTTTTATGTGATTAATGGAAATGAAATCATATATGATCTTTATAATGATGCTGAATTTATTTCAGTCAAAATGTATTTATATGGCTTTTTGTTACCGGTAGTTTTAATGCAACGTGGTCAATTTTCATTACATGGTAGTTGTATTGAGATAGAAGGAAAATCCATTATTATTGCAGGACATTCAGGTGCTGGCAAGTCTTCTTTGGGTATTGCTTTTAGACTGGCTGGCTATAAACTGATAGCGGACGACCTAATTGCTTTTAACGAAGACTGGCTCGAAGGTTTATATGTTCATTATGGTTTTCCTGTTCAGAAAATCACATCGGATACGGCGAAACATTTAAAAATAAAGACGATGGGTTTAGAAAAAATACCTGAAGATGATAAGTATCTCATACCACTTAAAGATGAATTTTTGATGACACCTGTGCCGTTAGTAGCTCTATTTGAAATAACCCTACATGAGGATGAGACCAAAGGTGAGGTTGTATTAGAGGAATTAATGGGTGGAGAGAAGCTTAGATGTATTATTGCAAACACCTATAATGTACAAATGATAGGTACTATGGGGTTAGCACAAAAACACTTCAAGTATGGTACATCCTTAACGAAAAGGATAAAAGTATTTAGAATTACAAGACCGATTCATGGCTTTTCATTGGAACAACAAATGGCGCTCATAGTTAATGCGATTAAAAAAACTACGTTTTGACACCTTAACAATATTAGGCTTATAATGGTATGGATGACATGAAACGGGAGGAAAGTAAGATGATAAATAAAAAATTAGTATTAGAGGATACAATAGTAAGGCGGGAGGATATTTCAACTACCATTATTGATGGCGAGTTAGGTATGATGAGTGAAGAAAAAGGTAAGTACTATACCTTAGATTTTATAGGAACCCGTGTATGGGAACTTATTGAAAAGCCTATAAAGGTGGATGATCTTATTATCGCATTGATGAAAGAATACGAGGTTGACAGAGCCACTTGTGAAGTGGATTTGTTGGAGCTATTGGATAAGTTGTTAAAAGAAGAGTTGATTAAGTTGGTTTAGAATCAACCAGGTATACAGCTAATACTATCAGAGCATCTTAATGTCTGATAACATAGAAAAAGTTAAGACAAGGAGGATGTTATAATGACTAAGATAGCATTAATAACAGGAATTACAGGACAAGATGGATCTTTTTTGGCAGAATTTTTACTTGAAAAAGGATATGAGGTACATGGTATTATCAGAAGGAGCTCTTCGTTTAATACAGGAAGAATAGAGCATCTGTATATGGATGCGTTAGTAAAAGATATGCATATCGAAAGAAAACTTCAGTTACATTATGGGGATATGACCGACTCGACGAATCTCATTCGACTCATTCGTGAGATTAAGCCTCATGAAATATATAACTTAGCTGCCATGTCGCATGTTAAAGTCTCATTTGAGGTACCGGAATATACAGCAGATACAGATGGTGTAGGAACGCTAAGGTTGTTAGAAGCAGTTAGATTTCTTGGGTATGAAAATAAAACAAGAATCTATCAAGCATCCACCTCTGAGCTTTATGGTAAAGTGCAAGAGATACCTCAAAAAGAGACAACGCCCTTTTATCCAAGAAGTCCATATGGCGTAGCAAAGCTGTATGGTTATTGGATAACAAAGAATTATAGAGAAGCGTATAATATGTTTGCAGTTAATGGAATTTTGTTTAATCATGAGTCTGAAAGAAGAGGCGAGACCTTTGTAACCCGGAAAATAACTCTGGCTGTAGCTAGGATTAAGAAAGGTACACAGGAAAAATTGTATCTAGGCAATATGAATTCAAAAAGGGACTGGGGTTATGCAAAAGACTATGTTGAATGTATGTGGTTAATGCTTCAGCATGACACTCCAGAAGACTTTGTTATTGCAACAGGAGAAATGCATACGGTTAGAGAATTTACTACATTGGCATTTAAAGAGGTTGGTATAAACATCTACTGGCAAGGTGAAGGTGTAGATGAAAAAGGCTTAGATAAAGCCACAGGTAGAGTGTTGGTTGAAGTGGATCCAAAGTACTTTAGACCAACGGAGGTTGAATTACTATTAGGAGACCCTACAAAAGCCAAAACTGTATTAGGCTGGAATCCTACCAAGACAAGCTTTGAAGCCTTAATAAAGTTAATGGTGAAAAGTGATGTTAAACTGGTTGAACGTGAAGAAAGCATACGTCAAGAATTTGACTGAGGAGTATAAACAATGATATACAAATTATCGGATAATACATGGGATGAAAAAGAATTTGAAGCAATCAATAAGGTGATAGAATCGAATATGTTTACTATGGGAATAAAAGTGAAGCAATTCGAAGACGCTTTTTCGAAAAAAGTAGGTTCAAAATATGCCCTTATGTCAAACTCAGGGTCTTCTGCGAATTTATTAGCGATAGCTGCCTTGGTATATTCAGGAAAACTCTCAAAAGGTGATGAGGTTATTGTGCCGGCTGTTTCCTGGAGTACGACTTATTTTCCATTGACGCAATTTAATCTTTCTATTCGATTTGTTGATATTGACAAGCATACATTAAACATCGATGTCAATCAACTCGAAGAGGCCATCACTGAGAAGACTAAGGCTATATTTGCGGTTAATTTACTGGGAAATCCTAATGATTACGATAAGATTAGTAGCTTGTGTGAACAACATAACCTTATATTATTAGAGGACAATTGTGAATCTTTAGGCGGAAAATATAAGGACAAAGAATTAGGTACTTTTGGTCTGTTGGGAACGTATTCTACTTTCTATTCTCATCATATTTGTACTATGGAAGGTGGGGTCACGGTGACGGATGATGAAGCCTTATATCATTATATGTTATGTATTCGTGCTCACGGATGGACCAGGAATCTACCAAAGGATAGTCAAATCTACAGTAAAAAAAGTGATGACTTCTATGAAAGCTTTAATTTTATCATGCCGGGATTCAATCTAAGACCGATAGAAATGGAAGGTGCCATTGGCCTAGAACAGCTAAAAAAACTAGACGCTATTGTCCTTCAAAGGAGAAAAAATGCTGAGTTCTTTTTAAATAAAATGAATGGCTTAAATGGCATAAGGGCTCAAAAAGAAATTGGTCAGTCATCATGGTTTGGCTTTGCAATGATTCTTGAAGGAGCGAATAAAGGCAATAGGGATAAAATAGTTGGCGTTTTAAAGGAAAATAATATAGAAGT
This sequence comes from Petrocella sp. FN5, assembly GCF_029210395.1. Taxonomy (GTDB): domain Bacteria; phylum Bacillota; class Clostridia; order Lachnospirales; family Vallitaleaceae; genus Petrocella. The sequence continues at coordinate 29,514 of NZ_JARGDP010000036.1, forward strand.
CAGACCTATAGTTGCAGGTAACTTTACACGAAATGAAGCAATTAAATATATGCAACATTCTATTTACGGTGAATTAATAAATGCTGACGAGATCCATGAAAATGGCTTTTTTGTTGGCAATTATTGTCAAAAGAATGAGGAAGAAATCGAATATTTGTTTGGTATTCTAGAAGGTGCCTTATTATGATGGATAAACAGTCAAAAATATTTATAGCAGGGCGTAACGGAATGGTTGGTTCTTCTATTGAAAAGACATTGAGAAACCAAGGGTATAATAATATTGTTGGACTTGGATCAAAAGCATTGGACTTAAGAGAACAAGCAGCTGTGAGAAACTATTATGAGCAGGAAAAGCCGGAATATGTTATATTGGCTGCCGCAAAAGTGGGTGGAATTAGAGCAAATATTGAGCGACCTGCTGAATTTTTATATGATAATTTGATGATTCAAAACAACATTATTCATAATGCCTACAAATATGGTGTGAAGAAATTGCTTTTCTTAGGTTCTTCTTGCATTTATCCAAGATTAGCACCTCAACCGATGAAAGAAGAATACTTATTAGATGGTAAATTAGAAGAGACGAATGAAGGTTATGCAATTGCTAAAATAGCCGGTTTGAAAATGTGTGAGCATTACAATCGACAATACAGTACAAATTTTGTGAGTGTAATGCCTTGTAATATCTACGGGATTGGTGACAATTTTGACCCTAATGACTCCCATGTCGTGGCAGCTTTGATAAGGAAATTCCACGAATCCAAAAAAGGTAATAAACCCTATGTTGAAATTTGGGGTACAGGGAATGCAAGAAGAGAGTTACTATTTAATGAAGATTTAGCAGATGCTTGTGTGTATTTGTTTGAAAATTTCACAGGTAATGAATTCCTAAACATTGGAACAGGGGAAGATGTTTCTATAAAAGAATTAGCTTACCTTATTAAAGACATAATTGGTTTCCGGGGCGAGGTCAGATTTGATTCAAGTAAACCGGATGGTATGCCGCAAAAACTATTGAATGTGGAAAAAATTCACAAATTTGGTTGGAAACATAAAACGTCTTTAGAGTATGGAATTAGAAGAACGTATGAATGGTTTTTGAAGGGGTTATAGTTGCTCAGCAAGTAGGGGAGTAAAAAAGTGGGAATCTTGGATGAAAAGATTTTTTTGCTGCTTTTTAAGCAGATGAATGATAATAGAATAGCTTATGTCACCAGATTCGTGGCCTTATACGCTTCGAAAGTTTTTTTGGTGACTTACGTTCTTATAATGTTATGGTTAGTGGTCAATAGAGCATTTATTCTAATACCCTATCTAATAGGACCGGCATTGTCTTTACTTTCTGTTATTGTCATTCGGCGATTTATTAATAGAAAAAGGCCTTTTGAGATTATGGGCTTTAAGCCATTGATTGAGCATGAAAAAGGATGCTCTTTTCCTAGTAAACATGGGACTTCTGCTTTTGCTATTGCAATAGCAATGATGTGGGTTCATCCACTACTTGGTTGCCTTGGAATCCTAATGGCAGTGTTAACAGGTATTTCTAGGGTTATGGTAGGTGTTCACTATCCTTCTGATATTGTTGGTGGCCTTTTAATTGCAATACTTCTTTCACAGTTGACTTATTTCTTATCAATTATGCCTTAACCAAGCTTATATGGTATATCTTAATCCTTAACTAGAATGAAGAGGTGTAATGTGGACAAGCAACAAAAGCATCAGAAGCATCATCAGCAAAAAAAAACGAAACACCCTTATCTATTGCTTATAATGGGAATACTGGTCATAGGGTGGATTGGCTTGATTTTCTATTTTTCATCTCAGCCGCCCAATGCATCCAATAGGCAATCTAGGGGCGCGGTAGATGTATTTTATATGTTGGATGATCATCTTGACTTTACAGATACTGTAATCTATGAAAAAGCCGTAGATTTTTTTAAAAATGTTATTCTAAAAGGACAATATGAGACATCCAATGCACTTATAAGGAAAAGTGCTCATGTGGGTATTTATCTTGTGTTAGGTTTTATGGTCACATTACTGGCTTATTATTACCATAGACGTTATCATCTTGCATTTATTCTTGGCATAAGCCTGCCGACTTTGATTGCTGTTATGGATGAATACCGTCAAAGCTTTATTGGACGTACATCTTCTCTGGATGACGTGGTTTTAGATGGTTTTGGCGCTACAGTCGGAACGATAATATGCTTATTAATACTTATGTTGATTAAATTCATTTTATATCTGAGTAAAAAACATAGACATACATAAAAT
>NZ_JARGDP010000037.1 GCF_029210395.1 Petrocella sp. FN5
GGCTTTCCTTGGGGCTTGTTTATTCATAACGAATATATTTGTTAATCATATAATAATCTTTGTTAAAACTTAACTGAAGTCGGTTTAAAGCCTCTTGAAGTACGTTCGTAGCCGCTCGCGTTACTTCATCTTCTGAAACCAGCGTAACAAATACGAAACTGTAACCCCCTTGCCTATGGTCTAACCAATTAAGAATATAACTTGAAAGACTTGCTATTTTCTCACTTCGAACTTCTCTATCCATGACATCTGATAAATCAATATTAATGCCTGTATAACTGCCGTTTAGATAGGTTCGACCTCTGTCATTTGTTATCTTGATCTCAACAAATAGGTATTTATCTGCTACCTGCTGGTATTTCAGCCATGTATCCACTAAATCACCTTCATTAAGCATGGCTTCTAAGGACCTTATGGTTTCAGGGTCTTCTAGATTCTGAATGTCCCTGATCATCAGATTTTTTAGTGCTTCTGACATACCCTTTAGTCTGTCTTCTTGGTTTTGAACACGTTCTTCTTTAAGGTCTATTTGTTTTTCTAAAGTTATTTTTTGATTCTCCAATATGGTTTTTTCTTGTTCCAAATCCACTATTTGAGCACCTTGATCTTCTATGACGGCTTCATCTTCTGCTTGGGCTACCGTCACGTTCATGATTAAGGCAAATAATAATATGAACACCACATCAAGAAGCGGTGTCATGTCGATGGCATGCTCTCTATGTCTCTTCATTAAAGTCACCACGCTCATTAATCGTATCAATCCGTTTGATTAACAACTCAAAATCTTCACTGTTTAATTCGCTTTTAGACAATAAAGTTGTGTTGACACCTTTAAACCCAATAGCAAAAACCAACCCCCAAAAAGTGGAAGTCAGTGCGGTTGTGAAATTAAGGATAACACCACCGCCCTCTAAATCCACCATGCCAAGCAAGGCTATAATGGTACCTAGTATACCCAGCAAAGGAAATACAGAATGTATGGTGGATAGAATATTCATATACAATACTTCTTGATCTCTAAGTTTCTTGATCTCATGAAGATTAATGGCTTTGTGATTGCCCTTCATATCTCTTAGAAAAACAGAAATGGGTATATAAATGGTAGGTTGTAGCTGGTTTTTCAGATCTTCACAGGCTTTGGCTGCTCTTGGGTATACAACAAAACCATTGAACAGGGCTAACAGAAGTATAATTAAATCGTAGCCCAGCAGGTTTTTTACAATTATTGAAAACATACGTCACCTCAGTTGTTATTCCTTGTAAAATATATACGGCTTTACAAGTATTGTACCATTACATAGGTTATTGGTCTATGACCCTTTGTACTTTAACTGTTCTTAGCACTGGAAGTTGAACTTGACCTTATAATACATCCAATTTTTTTATGATCTTCTCTATCATGGTTGCGCGATTAAAGGGTGTCATAAAATATAAGCCATCTACATAGGGTTTCATTTTTTGGGCTAAGGCAACTGCAATTTCTACACCGACCTTTTCTGCTTCTTCTTTGGTCATTTGATCATCAAATCTTGCCATAACATCATCGGGTATTATTATGCCTGGAAATTCATAATGTAAAAAGCGTGCATTTCTTAGGCTGACTAAGGGCATAATGCCACCTAATATTTTCATGCCTGTTTTGTCCTTAACTTTCCTTATGGCTTCAATACCCGCATCATTATAAACCGGTTGCGTTAATAAATAGGATGCGCCTGCTTCTTTCTTCTTCATCACACGTTCGATTGTAACATCCATATTCTGAGAATATGGGTTCAATGCGCCACCAATATAAAAAGTATCCTTATCTAGTTCACTGTTGATCTCCGTTACATATTGCATAAAGGATATGGCATTCATATTGAAAACACTTTTTACTTCGTCCCTGTCATCACTGGGTATTGGATCCCCTGTTACAATCAGAATGTTCCTAATATCCGACAAATGGGCACCCACCAAGCCACCTCGAAGTGCAATTAAGTTCTTGTCACGAAGACACACATGGGGCAATACTTCCATACCTGTAAGTTGTTTAATCTTAGCTGCAATGAGCAAGGCATCTGCTCTTGTCCGTCCAAGTGGTGAATCTGCAAAAGTAATGATATCGACACCCACCTCTTTTAGTAAATGGGCTGAAGATACGACTTGAGACATATCCATCTTAAAGGGTGGGTCTAGCTCGACTGCGACCACAAATTCATTTTTTTCCAACTTTTCTCTAAAAGCGTTGTGCAATGGCTTCAGCGGATGAGACTTCCTCTTCATTCTAGTGATGGATTTGACTTCACTAAAATCAAAAGTGTTCAACCGTTCGCGTATTTTTTTAATATGGTCTGGTGTTGTACCACAGCAACCTCCGATGATTCTAACCCCTTCCTCACAAATCTTTATCATGGTATCTGCAAAGTAGTCTGCATTACTTTGATATACCATTCTTTCAAGTTGCTGGTCCGGATAACCGGCATTGGGTACGGCTACCATTTTACTTGGGTCAAAATCTAAGGTTTTTATTAAGCTTAGTAAATGACTGGCACCTATACCACAGTTGAAACCATAGGTCGCTACTAAATCTTGTTGTCTGGTTTGCTGGATGATTTTTTCTTTATTGACGCCAACTTTAGTATAACCATGTTGATTGACGGTGAAGTTGGTCATAATCTGTATGTTGGGTCCATGTTCATGTATGTATTCAACCAGTTGATTCACTTGATCGATTCTACTGAAGGTTTCTAGGAGTATGATTTTTACGTTCTTTAATAAACCGATATCGATCAGCTTACGGTAGGTGGATTCAATCTCGTAATCTTCAATATCATAGGGTTCACCAATAGGTCCTATGCTATAGGCAACATAACAGTCTGTGCCTTTAACGGCTTCGTTGGCTAAATCTATGCCCGCCATAATGATTTTTTTGACTTCATCGATGCTTCTATATAGGGTATAGGGGTTAGCTGCAAAAGTATTGGTCCTAATTAACTTGGCTCCCGCCTCTATATAGGCTTTATGAATATCCAATATTAACTCCGGTTTACTTATGTTGGCCGGTTCAGATAGTGTATAGTGACCTTGTGTCAACTCAGCAAAATAAGTCCCCATTGCGCCATCCATGAGCAGTACTTGTTCTTTTATATACTCTTTAATCATCATTTTTATCATCCTCGCTTATGGGATGCATATTCTGCAATATAATTTCGCCTTGATTGTTGAGTACCAATGTTGCACTTTTCTTTTCTCCGGTTTGAGGCAATGTTAGATTATAAGGCTTAATTTCTTTGTTTTTTAAGAGTTGCTCTATGATGCTAGGTTCCAATGTTTTGCCATACTTTTCAAGAACATTTTTCCATATGGTCATTTTACAACCATCACGCCAGTTGGAACAATAGAAAGACTTAGAATTCTCACTGATTTTTCCATCTGAACATAAGGGGCAATCCCCTAGTATTGGACCTTTGGGTGTAAAATTTCTTTTACTTTTGCTTTTGTCTTGTTCAAAGATGACCTTGCCACTGGTTTTGTTGGCTGATCCCACTAAGTAGATAACAAATTTATGAATGCTGTTCATGAACTTATCCGGCTCAAGCTCACCTTTGGCAATCTTCGTTAAGCCTTTTTCCCATTTTCCTGTTGTAATGGGTGACTTAAGTTCTTCCGGGACAATCTCTATAAGCTTAATACCTTTGGGCGTTGGGTATAGAGATTTGCCTTTTCTGGTTATGTATTTGACTTGAATCAAGCGTTCAATAATGCCTGCCCGTGTTGCCGGTGTTCCAAAGCCCGACTCCTTTAATTGCTCTTTAAGTTCATCTTCTTCTATGAACCTGCCTGCATTTTCCATAGCACTTAGAAGTGTTGCTTCGTTATAGTACTTGGGTGGGGATGTTTTCTTGACTAGAACCTCTGAACCGACTATATCCACTTCATCCTTTTTTTTAAGGTCCGGCAACTCAACATCGTTGTTGTCCTTGTCACTCTTGTATAAACTTTTCCAACCATTTTGTGTGATGACTTTTCCTTTGGAAACAAAGCTGTCTTCTGCCACATGGATGATCATCTCTGTCGAGTTAAACAAATGGTCTTCATAAAAGACCGCGATGAATCGTTTCACGATTAGATTATATATCTTCTGTTGATCGGCAGACAAGCTTTTTAGATTCGGTGTCACATTGGTCGGTATGATGGCATGATGATCTGTAATTTTTGTGTTATCTATGATTCTTTTTGAGAATTTTATCTCTTTGGCTATGACAGGTGCTAAGGCTTTGCTATATGGGTCTACATTAATCTTATGTAAGGTTTTTATGACTTGTTCTTTCATATCATCGCTTAAGTACCGACTATCTGTTCTTGGATAGGTAATCATTTTGCTACGCTCATAAAGACTTTGAGCTATGGTTAAAACCATTTGAGCTGTAAATCCATAATAGCGGTTCCCATCTCGTTGTAATTCCGTTAAGTCATAGAGTAAAGGTGGCAGCAATTTGTTTTTCTTATGGGTCACTTTGGTGACGACCCCTTTTTCCCCTACAATTCTTTCTGCAATGACTTTGGCTTGTTCTTTTTTCAGGATTTTGGTTTCGCTAACCTTATCTTCAAACCAGATGCCTTTAAATGGTCCGTAATCTGCTTGCACTTCATAGTAATCCTGAGGCACAAAGTCCTCAATCTCCTTGTACCGGTTGACTATGAGTGCCAGTGTTGGTGTTTGTACCCTACCTATACTTAATAGGACATCGTTTTTGGTGGTATAAGCTCTTGTGGCGTTAATGCCCACCAACCAATCTGACTCTGATCTGCATTTGGCTGAATGGTATAGGTAATCGTAGGCTTTTCCATCCTTCAGCTTGGCAAAACCTTCTTTGATGGCTTCATCCGTCATTGAAGAGATCCATAATCTCTTAAATGGCTTTTGTGATTTGGTATAACTATAGATGTATCTAAAAATCAATTCCCCTTCACGTCCGCTGTCTGTTGCACATATAAGTGCCGCCACATCGTTTCTGTTCACCAACTGAGTAATGATGCTTAATTGCTTGACGGTTTTGTCATAGGGCTTGATTTGTATGGTTTCCGGTATAATGGGTAAGGTCTGATATGCCCATTTTTTATACTTCTCATGATAGTCTTCCGGTTCAGCAAGGGTAATCAAATGACCAATGGCCCAAGTAATGATATAATCTTGTCCTTCTATAAAGCCGTCTCTTTTTGATGTACATCCTAGTACTGCGGCTATATCCCTTGCTACAGAAGGTTTTTCTGCTATGATCAGCTCTTTACCCATATTGTGTTCCTCATTTCAAACATACTTTTTATTTGTTTCCACTTTACAGAATTATATCACAGCCCACGAAGGGGTACAAATAGAATGACTGAAAAGTTAGATATTGCAGATGTTGAAGCTAATCTGCAATAAAATAAATGTTGAAGTGATATATCACTTCAACATTTATTCTAATACTATTTTGAATTGGTTATAGGCCAAAACTAAGCTATCTCAACCTTATATTATACCTTTTTCAATACGTTCTTTTAAATCCAGTACTTTTTCTTTAATCAAGTCTCTCGTATTTCTAAAGTCTTCAATTGGTCCACCGGATGGATCTTCCAGTCCCCAATCCTCTCTATGGCTACATGGTAAGGTAGGACATGCCACACCACACCCCATGGTAATGAGTATATCTATGTCCGGAATATCGGATAGAAGCTTTGGCTTATGGGTACGCATATCTATACCCACCTCTTCCATAACTGCTACTGCGCCTGGTTTTACTTCATGATAGTTCTCGGTACCTGCTGAGTATGATTCAAATACACCTGTTCCAATGCTTTTCCCAAAGCCTTCGGCCATCTGTGATCTACAGGAATTATGTATACAGACAAATGCTACTTTTTTCATATTCTTCACTCCTTATGCATACGGACTCATTAGATTAATTTTTATTTTCTAATAGTCCCATCATAAACAGTAATAATGCGTAAGTCAAACCCTTTGAAGCAATTTGTAAGATGTTTACATAAGCTTTACACTTGCCAAACTTAGTTTTGACCCTTTAACCAATTATACAACTTAGGTCCTTCAACTTTATGTTAGTAATTCTTTTTATTTTTTTTATGCTTATACATATTTTTATCTGCAACCTGTAATACTTCTTCAAAATCTTTGCCATCTGTAGGAAAAATCCCTTTGCCAATACTTGAATCAATAAAAATATCATGACCTTTGATTTTGAATTCATCTTGAAACATCTCTAAAATTCTTTGCCCTGCATGTTCTAATACCATCGTGTCTTCAATCATTGGGAATATAATTAAGAACTCATCTCCACCAATTCGAAAAACCGCTTCATTGGTTCTTACAACTTTCCTTAGAATCCTTGATGTTTCTATAAGTACTTCATCACCAATGCCATGACCATAAGTGTCATTAATATTTTTGAAATCATCTAAATCCAATAAGAGCAAGCCTACCAAAGCATTTTTTCTTTCAGCTGCGGAAATAATTAACTTCTGATAGTCATTTAAAAAATGTCGGTTAAGTAGCCCCGTTAGGCTATCATGTATTGAATTATGTTTGAATCTATAATTTGTCTTCATAGAAAAATAAGAAATCAAACCAATAGCAATAGAAGCCAGAATACATAACAAGCCCATCATCATGTGTGTTAATCCATAAGAACACCAACCATCGATCGGTATCACTTTCACGTTCCAGTTCATCAGTGAGGGACTAATGATAAAATTCAAAGGGTCTTTCATGGCCCATTTATCGTACTCATAAAAAGGTGTCTCATTATGGTTTTCAGTGTTGTATATTTTTATATTCAAAGATGTTTTTTCTGCAAGTTCATCTATCTTTTTATAGATGCGGTCACCATCTAATACAATGCTCACTTGACCCCAATATGATGCATCCTCTCTAATAACAGGCACTCTAATAACAAATCCTTCACCACCTTGCACCAAAGGAACCGGTCCTTGAAAGGTTGTCTTTTTTTCATGTTTGGTTCTAAGAACCATATCTTTCTGGCTTTCAACTCTTGTTAGGTCAACGCCTATGGTACTTTCGTTCCCTTCCAACGGGTAATTATCAATAATGGTGGTGTCCATTATTGTAGCAATGTTACGAATGCACACGTCTTGATTTTCAACCAATATCTCCAGATAACCTGAAGACTCACGCCAATCTAGTCCACACTCCGATTTAAGATAGGCCACATAGCCCTTCAATAAATACATATTGGTATAGATTGTATTTTCCAATTCTGTTTGTAATACCATATAGCTTTTTGTTACTTCCAAAATCTCATCTTGTCGTTTCTGCTCACGGTAATTATACATAATATATGCCATTATGATAAAAGCACTTAAGCTCACTGCAACGGATACTAATATGGTCTTTTTCTTTGAGAACTCCGGAACCCAGTGTCCCATAGAATCACTTCCCCGACATAAAAATAAACTTATTGTGAACTCATGTTATCTATATTTTTTGCTACCTATTATTATGGTTAAAAGTTCAACTAAATAGTTTTGATGCCTTAACCATATTATACCATGTAAATCCATCACCTGAAAGCTTATCCACTTAAAATATGGAAGTGATTCCTATTTTTGGGTGTGTATATCCACATGGTCACCTCTTGACATATCCACTTCAAATCCGACAGATTGAATGCGTCTTTCAATACACCCTCTACAATGGGCCGCCTCATCACCTGTACAAATCTTACCATCATATAGTAAATACTTATCTCTCACATTCGTCGGCGATAAGTTCGGCATCACCACATTGCCTCCTGCTTGAAGTCCTCTTTCCCTACCTTTGCTGTCTAATGAGCCTAAGGCGGTGGTAGCTGGCAGTAAGACCTTCGGTAACAAGAGTCTGACTAAAGACAGCATAACACACGTCGTCTCAAGGGTGCCTGACATGGCTTCTGCCAAAGGTGTATCTTGTTGGGGGATAAATGGCCCGATACCAACCATATGGGGCTGTAGTTTCTTAAGAAAGAGCAAATCTTCCACATAATCTTCGTTGCTTTGTCCTGGCAAGCCTACCATAAAGCCTGCACCCACTTGAAAACCAATTTCTTTAAGATCTTCTAGGCAGCTTATGCGGGCTTCATAGGACATATCTGGGTGTAATTGTTCATACAAAGCTTTTGTACTGGTTTCATGTCTAAGCAGATACCGATCAGCACCGGCATTTTTGTATAGTTGGTAACTTTTTTTTGATTTTTCTCCTATTGAAAGGGTAATGGCACAATCCGGATGGTTTGATTTTATTTTGCTAATCAGATTGACGATATCATCATCTGTATAGAAAGGGTCTTCACCTCCTTGAAGGACGAAGGTTCTATAACCAAGTTCATAGCCTTCTCTACAACACTCTAAAATCGTTTCAGTGTCTAGGCGATATCGATCTGCATTCTTATTTTCCCTTCTTATACCACAATACATACAGTTGCTTTTACAATAATTAGTAAATTCAATAAGACCACGCATAAATACTTTATTTCCATATACGGAAAGTCTTTTTTCATGGGCACGTTCATGAAGGTATGCCCTAGTATTTTCATCTAAGTTGTTCAATAAGTCTAAGAGTTCTTCTTTGGTCACTTGACCTGTATCATATATTTGATCAATTATATTATTCATCCTATCATCCTTTCGTGAAAGCTTTCACAATATTAACCATCATACCACATTCCTCATAGATAATATGTTAATTTATTGTGAATAATACATTTTCTGTTAATAGGTTTACCTTATACGTCTCAAAGGTTATAATGTTTTTATGACATGGTTGGTTAGAAAGGATTCCGATATGACACCTATTAAAAAATTCTATATGCAACAAAGCAACACCATTATTCAAAATCTTGAGAGAAGGAATATGAAGGGCTATTACTGCGAAACAAAGGCTGAAGCCTTAGATCTTACCCTCTCTTTAATGGAAAAAGGTAGTAAAGTATCTTTTGGTGGCTCTATGACGTTAGAGGAACTGGGTCTTCTTGACAAAATCGCTGAAGGCTCTTATGAGCTTTTAGACAGAAGACAGGCCACCTCGCCTGAAGAAGTACGATCTATCTATCTTAAGGCCTTTGATTCAGATACTTATCTTATGAGTACCGGTGCTTTATCCCTTGATGGTCATCTTGTGAACATTGATGGTAATGGTAATCGTGTTGCCGCTCTTATCTATGGTCCAAAACAAGTTATCATAATATGTGGTATGAATAAGGTGGCGACAGACTTAGATGAAGCCATCAGCAGAGTTAAGAATTTTGCTGCGCCACCGAACACACAACGGCTTCTAAAAAATACACCTTGTTCAAAAACCGGATTCTGTCACGATTGTCAAGTGGATGACTGCATTTGTTCACACATCGTCATAACAAGACGTTCCGGCAAAGAAAACCGAATAAAAGTCATCCTCGTAGGCGAAACACTCGGCTATTAAAACAAAGAGGCTATGCCTCGTTTTGCTTGTAATAAGGCTTCTTTAAATTAGAAGGCACCTCCAAAATTATAGGAGGTGCCTTCTAATTTACATTCAATTCTATGCTCAATTACATGGATGTTATTTTTTTCTTGTCTTGAATACCTCTTAATATACCGTATTCCAAACGTTTAAGTAGCAACTCATAAGATTCCCATCTAATGAATTCTGTTACGGAAAAGACCTCACCAAGTTCTATGTTATGAACTTTTCCTATGTTATGGATTTGCTCTTCTAACTTCTTTATGACTAGCATTGCATCATCCTTCAAGGTGTTAGGTAACAAAATTAATAACTTATCCACTCTATATAACCCAACACAGTCTGTTTTTCTCAAACTATCTCTAAGGGCTTCTTCAAACAGGTTCATCCTATTATTTATTGTCGCTTCTTCAGTTTGATTATGACTAAAGTGTACCATGCAAGTGGTCAAATTCTGCTGGTACCTATTGGCTCTAGAGCATTCTCTATCCAATTGCATGAATATAGATGCCTCTTCATCTTCAACAAGCAAGTCACTCAATAGCAAAGAATTAATCTTACCGTACTGATCCTGATACTTTGATATAAATGCTTCTATTAGCTTAACAATCCTATGATCAATTGGGTCAAGGTCATTGACTAAGCTCATCATCATCTCAAATAATTCCAAGTCTTCATTAAACAGATTTTTGTTTTTTATCAGTATACTTTTAATTGATTCCTTCATTAAATCGCCCCCAAATCTGGTGTCTTCCTTTATTAATTATCTCACAATTATAATAACTGTACAACTACTTCTGTCAACTCTAATAAATGTTTGTGGTTGTGCTTTTATAGCCCATGGATTTCAAATAAGGCTATCTCCAGTATGAGATAGCCTTATTAAATAGTCTATGAAAATACATTTTTATGGTTTTGACACTTTAGTCTATTTAGTATAATGGATATTTATCCACGAGTTCTTTAACCATGCTTACAATCTTATCTCTATTATTTTCAATATCTTTTAGGGTAAGTTCAATAATTTCAGCAATAACATCCATATCACCTTCTCTCATCCCTCTGGTCGTAACTGCAGGTGTTCCTAAACGGATACCGCTTGTAACAAATGGACTCTCCGGATCGAAAGGTATGGTGTTTTTATTACAAGTTACACCTATTTCATCTAAAAGATGTTCTGCTACTTTTCCTGTCATCTTAATGCTTTGTAAGTCCACCAACATCAGGTGATTGTCCGTACCACCGGATACAATATCAAAACCTCTTTTAACCAATGCTTCTGACAATGCTGAGGCATTCTTGATTACTTGCTTTTGATAAGCCTTGAATTCTTCTGTCATGACTTCTTTAAAGTTGACAGCTTTTGCAGCAATCACATGCATTAATGGACCACCTTGTATTCCCGGAAAAATAGCCTTATCTATAATTTTAGCGTATTTTTCTTTGCACAAAATCATACCACCCCTTGGACCTCTTAAAGTCTTATGGGTCGTTGTGGTAACAAAATCAGCAAATGGAACTGGATTAGGATGAAGTCCGGCTGCGACTAAACCTGCTATATGTGCCATATCCACCATGAGATAAGCACCTACCGCATCCGCCACTTCTCTAAATTTGGCAAAATCAATGGTTCTTGCATAAGCACTGGCGCCGGCTATAATCAACTTTGGCTTTTCTTCTATGGCAAGTGCCATCAAAGCTTCATAATCTATAAAACCTTCTTTATTGACACCGTATGGTATGATTTTGTAATGCTTTCCTGACATATTTACAGGACTTCCGTGGGTTAAGTGGCCACCATGAGAAAGGTTCATACCCATCACCTTATCACCCGGATCCAAAACTGCGAAGAAAACCGCCATATTAGCCTGAGCACCTGAATGTGGTTGAACATTAGCATGGTCTGCTCCAAAAATCTCTTTGGCACGGCTTCTTGCCAATTCTTCTGCCATATCAACGAATTGACATCCTCCATAATATCTTCTGCCCGGATACCCTTCTGCATATTTATTCGTCAAAGGACTTCCCATCGCTGCCATTACAGCCTTAGATACAAAATTCTCAGATGCAATTAACTCAATATTATTTCTTTGTCTGTTCAACTCAAGTTCCATGGCCTCTGCCAATTGAGGATCAGCTTTACTTACTTCATCAAATGAATACATGTGATTATTCCTCCATTATTCGTGAATGTACATAGTTATCCTGATTATCGTTTATTGATACCTACCCATTATTTAGTGGTATTATATCATATGGTTTTCTAGAATGGAATCATGAAATCATAAAAACCTACATTTTATGCAGATTATGCAAAATGAAATTCTATTTTTGACATAGTTGACCCCTTCATAGTAAAATGATTTCAGACATGTTTGACGGTTTGACATATCATGTATGTAGATGAATAAATATTTATGGTTGGTTAAAGGGTCAAAAACTAAGCTTCACTAAATTCACATATATTGTATGTAAAAGTCAAGCTCATAAGCGATAAGAAAATGAGGTGCTAGATGGATTCAAAGAAATTGATGAACTTTTCTCTGACTGTTGGAGAAGTTATGTTAAAAAATGGTGCAGAAACATACCGTGTCGAAGATACAATCAATCGAATCTTAAAAACCTCGAATTACAAAGGGATTGAGTCTTTTGTAACACCTACAGGTATTTTTGCAACCCTTGAAGATGAAGACCGTGATCACATGACATTTATACGTCGAGTTAACAACAGAGACATCAACTTGTATCGCATCGAACTTGCCAATGCTATCTCTAGGGACTATTGCAACCGTTCCATCACGTTGAATGATGCTTATGACTCTATTTTAAAGGCTGCTCATGTTCCAACCTATAGTAAAGGGTTTATCGTGATTTCCGTCGGCCTTGCAGCCGGCTTGTTCGCCATCGTTCTTGGTGGCTCCGTTTATGATGCTTTTGTTACTTTCGTCGCCGGACTCGTACTTGGACTGTTTCAGGTGACCATGCAACACCTAGGTGTTTCCAAGTTTTTCATCGATATTATCGGTAGCTTTATGACCTCATGGGTTGCTTTGTTTTTCATTCATGCCCTTGATTTTGGCACTAGCTTAGACCTGATTATTATCAGTTCTATTATGCCACTTGTTCCTGGTGTTGCGATTACCAATGCTGTTCGAGATACCATTCATGGTGATCTGGTTTCAGGCGCTTCAAGGATTCTAGATGCCTTCATCATTGCCGCTTCCATCGCTGCCGGTGTCGGTATTGCGCTTTCTATCTTCAATTCCATATATGGAGGTATCCTTTTATGATGATTCAAGTGTTTGCGGCCTATTTCGTTACTATTTTTTTCGCTATTATATTTAAGACATCAAAAAACCAACTGCTTATATCCGGTTTCGTCGGCGCAGTTGGTTGGTGGGGCTATTTAATGGTTATCCATTATGATTATTCTATTGTTACCGGTAGTTTTATCGGCGCTTTTTTAGTTAGCCTGCTTGCCAATCTTTTTTCTAAAATACGCAAATCACCTGTCACCATTTTCCAAATACCCGGTATTATACCTTTGGTTCCAGGTATGGGTATGTACAAAACACTCTACGCGGTCATCGAAGAAGATTATAACTTAGTAGCCAAGCAACTTTTTGAAACTCTACAGATTGCCGGTAGCATAGCTGTTGCCATGATGCTCATATTTTCCTTAAGCACATTGATTGAACAACATATTTCAAAAAAAGCTTAATCCTCATGTTTCTTTACGATATTAATAGCCATAGGTCTAAATCTTCTTGTATGAAATTTGTCTTCATTTTTTCGTATGGTGAGGTATGTTATCCCTAATAGCATAAATCCAAAAAGAAGACTCATGATTTCCTCATTCACACCTAACTGGCTACCTACAAGATAACCTACGCCCAATCCAATTAACAGACCAAAAAGGGGTATAATGTACATGATGATCACCGCTAGAAGGAAATTACTCTCTTCTAAACTAATGCCTACTAAATCACCTACATCTGCTTGGCAAAGATTCTCCGCTTCAAGTATCATTTCTTCTGTTTCTACACCTGCCAAACATGCATTACAATGATCACAGGCATCATGTCGTTGCAACTTCACACTCACTAAGTCACCCACAACTTCTGTTACTTGTCCGATTTCTGCCATACTATCACCTTCCGATTCTTAAGATGGATATGTTGTTTTGTTACGCCTCTTGATAAATGTATCAAATCTCTATATCATTATTTTATCATGTTATGGCTCTTACGTCTATCTAGGTTATCGGTGTCAAGATGTAAAAGTTCAACTTTATGGTTTTGACGATTTGACTATGTCTATATACATTTCTTCTTCTAGCCACGTCTTCAATGATATAAAGTCTTTTGCAAAGCCATCTGCACCTAGATCTTTCCAAATCTCTTGATTATGATCAAAGGCCTGTCCGCCTACAATAATTTTTAATGCTTTTAGGCTCGGGTCTCTTTTTACGACTTCGATTAGATTTTTCATGCCATCTAAATGATAGGACATCGTTGCTGATAAAGCTAGTATATTGACTTTTTTATTTTTCAGCATCATGATGACACTATCCGTTGGTACACTGGTACCTATATAGTAGGGTGTAATGCCAAGCAAGGAAAAATACTCACTAATCATCCTCATTCCGACTGTATGAGGTTCAGAATTTAGGGACATGCATAAAACACTATACTTACCTTTTGGGACTTCACCTGTTATGGTTGACATCATTGAAAGTATTTTGTGTACCACTTGAGTAGCAAAGTGCTCAACCGCTACATTCACTTCCCCTCTTTCCCACATTTCTCCTATATCTACCATGATTTTTAACAGTATCTCTTCATATATAATAAGGATATTATCTTTGGATGGATTCAACTGCCAAATCATGTATAGCGCTTCTTGCTCATTGCCTTCAATAAGACATTTTTTTAATTTTTCTTTGAATGCTTTTAGATCAACCGGTTCTTCAGCAGTATTAACCACCTGGTGCCCCATCAATTGATCGATGGATACATTGAGCACTTCTCCTATACGTTTTAACAAATCTCCTGTTGGAAATCTGACACCTTTTTCATAATTGGCTATGGTTGTTTGCCCAACGCCTAGTCGGTCTCCTAATTCTTTTTGGTTCATATTTAATTGCGTTCTTATTGTTTTTAGATTATCACCAAACGATGTCATATCATCACCTCTCGTTTCATTATATCACGTTATGTAATAATTGTCATGGCTTTTATTTATTATACACAGGTTACGACTGGACGAATTATCCCAGTAAAGAGTATAATAATGATAAAGGTGTCAAAACCCAAAATATTTTTTGACCCTTTTACCACAATATATAATACTAACTTTATACAAGGGGAGACACTAATGGATAATTATGCCGAGTTTATGGACCGTTTGCTTGAAGAGACCATGAAACACAATGCAACGGATTTACATCTTTGCGTTGGTAGCAAACCGCTTATACGTGTTAATTCAAGGCTTCGACCTATTGAAAACACCGATGTCCTAACGCCTGAAACGATGCGCCAAATCGTAAACCTTTACTTAAACGAAAAACAACTTGAGGGTCTATATGAGAAAAAAACATTAGATATGTCATATTCCAAACGAGATTTGGGTCGATTCCGATGTAATTTTTACTTACAAAGAGGTACATTTGCCCTTGCCATACGCTCCCTCCCCCTTGTCATTCCTGATTTAGAAGCACTTGGATTACCTGTTATCGCAGCTGATTTTTTGGATAAGAATAAGGGACTGATTCTTATAACCGGTTCAACCGGCAGTGGTAAATCCACCACATTGGCCAGCATGATTAAGATGATTAATGAACGTTATCATTATCACATCACGACCATAGAAGATCCGGTGGAATACCTACACAAACACGAGAAAAGTATGGTTACTCAAAAAGAAGTCGGAAGCGATGCCCTTTCTTTTTCAGGCGCCTTAAAATCGGCTTTAAGAGAAGATCCGGATGTTATTATGTTAGGTGAGATGCGTGATATGGATACCATCTCTATTGCATTAACCGCAGCCGAAACCGGACACTTGGTTTTGTCCACCTTGCACACAAATGGGGCTGTCAAAGCTGTAGACAGAATATTGGATGCCTTTCCCACGGAACAACAAAATCAAGTGAAAAGTCAACTGGCCACAGTCCTAGAGGGTATTATCTCACAGCAACTGGTCCCTCGTAAAGACCATAAGGGCCTTGTTCTTGCTAGTGAAATCATGGCTGTCACACCTGCCGTGCGCAATCTAATTCGTGAGGGAAAACAATATCAAATCAACAACCTCATTCAAAATGGTATGACTCAAGGCATGCGATCTCTTGAGAGAAATCTTGTTCAGCTATGTCAAGATGGTATCATAGACAATCAAGAAGCACGTTTAAGAGCTCAAGATATTCAATTGTTTGATGCCTATTTTGATGTTTTGGCCTAAATGGCAGCAATTTATGGTTAATGGGTCAAAACTAAGTTTCACTAAATTCATATACCATATATAGATTACGTTGATACATTCGTAACTATATATGGTATATGAAAGTTCAACTATATAGTTTTGACGCCTTAACCAATTTATAATCTACTAAAAGAGGGGAGAAAACACGTGTCCAAATCAAATCACAAATTACCAAAAGAAGAAATAATTATTTTCGCACGCCAGCTGGCTTTGGTTATTGACTCAGATATCTCTTTGTATGAAGGACTTGAGATGATTAAGAACAAAACCGATCATTCGGAATTAATTGTTATCCTTGAAGATATGCTGTCTGGCATTAAGGCAGGACGTTCTTTAGGAGAAGTTATACACAACCATGAAAAAGCTTTTTCATCTTTTATCACAAACATGGTTGATATCGGTGAAAAAAGCGGTGATTTAACCGGAACCTTAAACCAAGTTGCAGATGCTTATGAAAAAGAACTTGAGGCTGCCGTTAGGGTGAAGTCGGCCGTCACATACCCTATTATACTCTCTGTCTTAATGTTTGCTGTTATATTGCTCCTTGTTCTTCAAGTTCTGCCTATGTTCAACGAGATCTTAACTTCTCTGGGCGGTGAAATGCCTACATTAACAAAAGGTATCCTTTCTATCAGCTTCTTTATTGGCGACTATATACTTGTTTTTTTAGGCTTAATGACAGTTGCTTTGATTTTTTACTACTACTATAAAAGAACTATTGGAGGCCGCCTCTTCTTGGATCGACTCAAGTTTAAGCTGCCTGTTATTAAAGATATCTACGCTTCATTAACCGCTGTCCGTTTTGCAAGAAATCTAGCTGTTCTTATTAGAAGTGGCATCAGTATTAGCATCGGTATAAAAATGATAAAACCTATTATGAATAATCTATATGTAGAATCCAAGATGGATCATGCCATACTGGATATAAACAAGGGAAAGCCTGTAGATAAGGTAATCGAAGATTTAAACCTTTTTCCATGGGTGCTGATTAAGCTTTTTTCAGTGGCTCAAACTACTGGGCATATGGATGCCATGTTAGACAAAGCCGCTAATGTTATGGAAAAAGAGACCGATGCAAGATTGGACCGGCTTACGACGGTTATCGAGCCCATTCTAATCATATTATTGTCCCTTATTGTTGGTATTATACTTATATCTGTTATACTGCCCATCGTCAGTATCATGGATTCTATCGGATAGGGGTGGTAATGTGTTAAGACGTGGTTCTACTCTAAATATATGGGCACAAATCATGACTTTACCTTTCTTATTTATTATGGTTTTCTTATTGGTCGGCCGTCTTTCTACTTATAATGAGACTTTTACAAGCCTTAATAAATCAGCACTAGAAGAAACGGTTAAGAAGTATGTTATCCAATGTTATGCATCAGAAGGTAGCTACCCCCCTAATCTTGATTATTTATCAGAGCATTATGGATTGATTCTAGATTATGAGCACTATATATATGATTATGAAATCTTTGCTTCTAATATCATGCCAAACATTATAGTTCTTGATAAACGGATACATGAAATCGACCAGTAAAGGAGACGCTATGTCAAAAAGAAAAATCAATATCTCCGTTGAATCTATTATGGTGATTCTTTTGATGATTATTTTCGCCGTCTCCATATCTGTCCTTGTATACCAAGGCAGTCAAGTCTATGAAACAATCCTAAGAGATAAAGAAATGGCTGAAAATAATCGAATCGCATTGTCTTACATCAATATGAAAATTAAGCAAAACGATACAAAAGATGCTATTTACTTAGATACTTATCCCTCTGTAAATGAAGATGTATTGGTCATCTTACACCATGGACTAGAAAAAGGGTTAATAACTTATGTTTTTTTTCATGAAGGTGCCTTATGGGAATGTTATACCGATGGCGATTTAGATCTTGCAATAAGTTCAAAAATCATCCCTTTAGAAGGTCATCTGCTTTTCTCAAGTGATGCTACGAAGGGACAGATCCTTACCACGCTTTACAAGCATGAAGAAGATAAAAACCCTACTCGAATGTACGCAACGCTAAGAACCTATTAGAAAGGAGATGAACTGAAATGAAAACGTGTCTAAGTCAGGAAAAAGGCTTTACTCTCATCGAGATCATCATCTCTATTGCCCTTTTAAGCATCGTTAGTGTTATTGTTTTAAGACTTTTTGTTTTATCTTATACAATAAATGAAGAAGCTAAAATCTCCGACGAAGCCAATACCTTAATCGTCAATCAATTGGAGAGCTTAAAGACCTACGATAATCTTGGAACGTATTTAAAATCTCATGCTTGGCTTGTTGAGACGCCAAAACATATACAAGGTCAATCTTACTATGATGTTGATTTTAGACCAATTGACACACCTGATTCATACACCCTTCATTGGTCCATGGTAAATGATAAGACCATCTCCAATCTTTACCATGTTACAGCTTATCTTATCCATACTACAAACAATGAAACTTTAACGACTTATACAACAAAACACTATTTCAAGTACAAGGAGTAGGCCTATGATTAATCATCCTTTATATAAACGTCAAGAAGGTTCAAGTTCCATATTGGTTATCATACTTATGGTCGTCATGATGGTTTTCGGCTTGGCTGTGCTTACGACTTCACTATCCAATAAGCGTTTGGCAGAAAAAAAACAGGATTGGCTCCATGACTATTATGACCTCGAAGGTCTTGTTGAAGAAAAAATCGGGAAAATTGACCAAATCTTATTAGGTGTGGAAGAAGAGGCCATCGATTATATTTCAAATGGAACTTATCCCTTGAATCTTACTGTTGATACTCATTTGGAACTTCTATCAAAAGAGCAGACTTTTTCTTATATCTATATGGAATTATTAAAAGAACGTTTAAGTGGTGGAATCAAAGGCGATAAATCATTGGCTTTATACATGTCTGACTATGATTTTGATGACATTGAAAATGGTTATGTTATTAAGCCAAGTTTCATCGAGTTTGATTCCCATCATTTAGAAGGCTCTTATCCTAGACATATAACCGTAACGCTTGCCTTGCTTCCACCAAATCCTGACAATCTAAAGGAAGACTACCATTTGATTAACCGGTTTGATATTATCAGTTACTACCAATGGCAAGATGCTTTTGAATATGATGAGATTTTTGAGTTTGATGATATTTTTGATGCGCCGCCTGACTCTGAATTTCTCGATGAGATGCCAACAAATCCTTTTGAAGATACAGACCAACCACTTCCATGATTGACATTTAATATTAATTGATATATGATATATAAGGTTTGATACATAACGTATGGCACTGTGTGTCGTACGTTTTTGTGAGTTTGTAAGTTAATAACAGGCAATGAAATTGGAGGATTTACAATGATTACAACGGATAACGTGAGTTTAAGCTTTAGCGACAAGCAACTTTTTAAAAACATAAACCTTAAATTCACCCATGGCAACTGTTATGGTGTCATAGGTGCAAATGGATCTGGTAAATCCACCTTCTTAAAAATACTTTCCGGTGATATAGAAGCGACAACCGGTGACATCGCTGTTACCAAAGGTGAGCGTATTGCTGTTTTAAAGCAAGACCACTATGCTCACGACGAAGATAGTGTGCTTGATACTGTTATTATGGGTCATGAGCGACTATATAATATCATCCATGAAAAAGATGCCCTTTATGCGAAAGAGGATTTCACTGAAGAAGATGGCATAAAATCTGCCGAGTTGGAAGGCGAGTTTGCTGAGCTCGGTGGCTGGGAAGCTGAATATGACGCAGAAAAGCTATTGATCGGTCTTGATATTCCTAAAGATTTTCATAGCAAGCTTATGAAAGATCTAACCGGTGCCCAAAAAGTCAAGGTTCTTTTAGCTCAAGCGCTTTTTGGCAACCCACATATTCTACTCCTTGATGAGCCAACCAACCACTTGGATTTTAAATCCATTATGTGGCTAGAAGAGTTCTTAATCAACTACGATAACACTGTTATTGTTGTATCTCATGATCGACATTTTCTTAATAATGTATGTACACATATCGTAGATATTGACTTTGGTAAAGCGAAAATGTATGTGGGTAACTATGATTTCTGGAAAGAATCTAGTGAACTGATGCTTAGATTAATTAATGACCAAAATAAAAAAGCTGAAGATAAGATTGCTGAACTTAAGTCTTTCATCGCACGATTTAGCTCAAATGCATCAAAAGCTAAACAAGCGACTTCTCGAAAAAAAATGTTAGATAAGATCAATATAGAAGATATTCAACCATCTTCTAGAAGATATCCTTTTGTGGGGTTCATTCCGGACCGTGAAGTTGGTAAAGATATTCTTCGTGTTGAGGGTATTAGTAAAACTGTAGATGGTGTCAAGGTATTAAATAACGTTACTTTTATTGTTAATAAAGACGATAAGATTGTTTTCTTAAGTGATAATGAGATTGCAAGAACGACTTTGTTCCAAATCCTTATGGGCGAGATTGAACCGGATGAAGGTACTTTTACTTGGGGTGTTACGACGACGACAGCCTACTTACCAAAAGACAATGGTAAATTCTTTAATGGTGTTGAGTTGAACTTGGTTGAGTGGTTACGCCAATACTCTAAAGATGATGATGAGTCCTATATACGTGGTTTCTTAGGTAAGATGTTGTTTTCCGGTGAAGAAGCTCTCAAAAAAGCCCATGTTCTTTCCGGTGGTGAAAAAGTACGTTGTATGTTATCTCGTATGATGCTTTCCGGTGCGAATGTTATTGTTCTTGATGAACCTACAAACCACTTGGATCTTGAGTCTATTACGGCTGTTAATGATGGTTTGATAGCTTACAGGGGTAATGTTTTGTTCTCTTCTCATGACCATAGATTTATTGAAACGGTGGCAAATCGTATTATCGAGTTGACGCCAAACGGTATTGTGGATCGTATGATGGAGTTTGATGAGTGGTTGGCTAATGATGAGTTGCAGGAGACGATTAAAGGTATGTATGAGTAGGCGATTTATAGAGGTTATTAAATTAATAGTCCTATGAAAACCCTTCCGCAGTCTGTATGATTACGGCCTCATGTTGGTGCGTCCTGCACCAAACTTCGGCGGTCTGCATCCATGCAGACTAGCTCCACCATACAGTCTGCTCCAGTAACTTCATAGTCGATGTTGGTATTAATTGTGGTCTATTAACTTAAAGTATATTGTGAAAAATCTTCTTAAATCTTTATTGTCGATGTTGATAGTTCTATTAGTTATGAACTATGAAACTTAAAGTGTATTGTGAAAAGTCTTCTAGAGTTTTTGTGGTCGATGTTGGTCGTGCTTAAAACCAATAATTAAAAGCAGTAAGTGTTTGTTTTACTAAACATTTACTGCTTTTTTATATGTGAAGACGGAGTAGATATTCTTTTTTATTGGTGGTTGTTTAGGCCTGTTTTTATGGCTTCTTTGAATGTTTTGTTGATCTCGACAGGTCCAAATTGGAGTAATCGATCTATGAGTGTTTTGGGGGTTGTTTTGAGTCCTTCGATGCCGATTTTCCATACCATGGGGTTGGTCATGCAAGGCTCTATGATTATTAGCCCTGCTTCGGTTACATATAATTGCTTACCACGCATGAAGGGCGACATTTCTGTGATTTCTATTATGTCTTTTAATCTTGGATTTATGAAGCCGTCTCCAAGAACAGAATGAAGAATTATTAAATCACCGTCTAGACGAATAAGACCTTTGTCATCTAGAGAAGGTAACCACTGATTCATATATGCTTGATTTTCCAGCTTGTTTATAATCTCTTGGTTTGGATGAAATATGTTGTGCTCACGTATATAGGCCAACGTAGCTTCATCCAAAATATTATTTCTGCTTAATATCTGATTGGTTCCTCTATAATATTGGTAATTTTGGCCTGTGATTAATAGAGCGAGTAGTTCAAATTCTTCATTCTCTAGATTCCAACTCACACGCATTTCTTTTTTATCTTTTTCAGGTATTTCCCCTATCATCTCATCCATAATCCAGGTTCCCAGACTGCTTTCTGTTATTGGATAACCTAGGGTATAACAATCTTCCTCTTTGTTGATTGATATTATAACACCGATTTCATTTTTATGAACATAATAATGTTCACTAAATGGTTCTTTGGATGCTTTTTTTATACGGATCACTTTGTCCGGTGTATGGATGACGGTGAATACGCCTTGTAGTTCTCGAATGAGTTTTGGTACACCTTCTGCATTTCTCCAGATTGCACCATCTTCAATAAACTGATTCATCGTTTCTGTCATACTTTTTAAATCGCTTTTTATGGATCTGGAATTAAAGGCATCCATCCTATGCATTGGTGACAATGTATTTAACTTTTTACCACAGACCAATGACAAGGCTGCTATTTCTCTTCTACTTAGAACCAAATACGCCATAAGCTACCTCCTTTCTATACCCAGCTACCAAGCCAACTGGCTAATTGTCTTGTGCCGTCTGCAATTTTAATGAGTCCTTCCGTTGCTTGATGCCCAACATAACAGCCAGCTCTCTTAATGGCCCAAGAACCTTCTGCCGGTCGCCATAATTCATCGTTGGTTTGATACATCCCATCATAAAAGTCGTCCGAGGTTACAACCTCAGAAAAATCATTGGCAAATTGATCCGGATTATAGACCCCATCGGCTATAACTTCTGTGGTTTCATTGGCAACTTGCCAGACACCGCCATACTTGCCATCGTTTAATCGACTGGTCACATCATCTGTGCCATTATATAAATCCGTAAGCTTGTCTATAATAAAATTAGCACCGCCTTGTATCGTTTTACCGGGACTGATAATGTCACCTGCTTTTGTTCCACCAACAAATATGGTGGTTAACATATCCATAATGATGAGACCCGGCTGTTTGTCCTTATCAAATATGGCACCTTTGATTTTATTGGATAGAAATGATTTTATACCGGCATAAACGGCATTATCACCTAACCCAATATTATCAAGGGCATCTTTTGTAATGCCTGCCCAATCCATTAGTTCTGCAATTGGATTACCTTCCGGTATGCTACCGTTCATATCCAATAGGTCCTTAACCACACCCATATAATCCCATGACTCATTGGCTGTTTGTTCAGCAGCTTTTGTAATCCAGTTTGGTATGTAACTATCGTACGTTTCGAAAATTCTGTCGATAAGACCGGAGGTTAATACAAAATCTTGTGCACCGCTAATACCATCACCAATTAGACCCGGCACATCATATACTTCTTCCAATATATCTATAAAAGCTTCTATTTCAGAAGGTATATCCAAAATGCCACCTAAAGGTGTTTCACCAATTACTTCTTCAATAAGTTGATCAATTATATCTTTTAAATCCATTTCACTCATTGGTCCAAGGGGTAGATCTAGAGCATTTTCGGCCTCTACTTCATCCCTACCATCTGTCGGTAAATAGGTTTGTGAACTTGTTGTGCTTTCAGGTGCAGACACACCTGTTGGTGCTAAAGCTTCAACGCCTTGAGACGTCATGGTACCGATTATACTGCCTATTATACTTACAATCGCGGGAATCGTCCCTGTTTGTAAGGCTTCATTGCGCCCTTGACCATGCCACCAATTGCTAAAGTTGCGTCCATATTCATCCCAACCACCATCATGGGCTTGGCCTATTGTTTCATACATTAAGAATCCATAAAGACTTAATAGTCCTATAATCCATACATTGACCTTAAGACCTTTTTTCTTCAATAAGATTAAGACAGCCATGATGATTATCATGAATAATAAAAGATAAACACTGTAAGGCCTATAAGGTACTAAGACATAAAGGATCATACCTGCTAATAAACCACTTAAGACCGCCACAAATATACCTTCATTAAAATGTTTTAATGCTTTATTCTTAAAAAACCATCTTTGAATATCACCATAACCTAATTTCATGGCTAAAAATAGTAAACCTTCATTTCTTGATGTCATAAATAAAACACATGCAATTACGAGCAACATCAACACCATTGGGCTTTCGATGATGAGACCTATAACAAGCGCTGTTATGGATGTGAAAAACAACAGCGGTCCCTTTATAGAACCTAATTTCTTAAAACCTTGAACTAAAAAACCAGGTGTTTTTGCCACACTCATGAAAAAGTACTTTGGTCCTTTAATGATACCCTTCCCGAAAAGTCGGCCAAAGAAAAAATAAGTTGCCAACCAACCTGCAATACCCCAAAACATGGTGGCATTTTTCATATTCCAATGCAGACCTAAGATTTCAGCCGCCTTGCTGGCTTCTTTTAAATAACCGTTATTCACAACGACAATAAGATAGGCATGTAATATCCATACGATGACACCAACTAAAATGGATCTTAATATCATTTTCGGTATCCCTTTGACAAGGGATTTTAATAGAAGTATCAATAATTGAAACAGACTTTTGGGCTCAACCACACTTTTTTTCACATGCTTCAACCTCCTACCTATTTAACAATAGCTTCCTAATGGCTTCAACTTCTAGTACCGTCACACCATTTTGAGTGCCTAACCATAAGTTATGATGTTCATCTTCTAGCATAACCTTCACCTCGTACCCTGCAAGCCCTTGTTCTTGTGAAAAGTAATTCCTCGTTGACTTTAGTTCTGTTATTTCTTGAACATCCTTTATAATCGTCATGCCATCATACTCAGAACCTATCCAGAATGATCCGTCTTCCATTTCATACAAAGACCGAATCTTCTCCCCGGATAAACCATCTTCATCTTTTATAAATACATTCTCAATGCGCCAACTTTTCATATCCCTTGTAAATTTGACCAATCCGCCTTCATAAAAAAGTCCAACCCCTACCCATACATCCCCTTTTTGATCTTGATATATAGAGGTTACATTATTATGTGGCATTCCTTCATTGGTGGAAAAATACTGCCATTTGCCATTTGATAAGTAACTTAAGCCACCACCGGGTGCTACATAATGACCAAACCATATACCACCGCCATCATCTTGATGGACCACATTCACCATATCGTGTAACAATCCATCCTCTGCGTCCATATGCGTGTATTCTAACCCGTCATATTTGGTTACACCACCCCATGTCCCTATATAAATAATGCCAGCATCATCCTTATATATGCAATTCACTCTTTTATCCTGTAAAACCTCTAAGTCTTCATAGTTCTCTTTTTCAAGATCAAATAGGGTCAACCCTCCAAAATGTCCAATCCATAGTTTTTTATTTTCATCCATAACCAAGCCCTTTACAAGGTCTACATTTTTGGGCAATTTAAGTTCTCTTATGACAGTGTAAGTATCCATATCTATTTCATAAACCCCATCACGCCCCCCTACCCAAAGCTGATCTTCATTCATAACCATGGCATTAACATCTTGAGGCGGTCTTATTATATGCAGGCCTTCAATATCCGTTACATTATCTTCAAGAGCTGTGAAATAACGCCCCCCCATAATGGCCAAGGTGATCACGGCTAAACATATTAAAAGAAATAATATATGTCTTAAATTAAATATCATTTTCATGAATCAAAAAACCGTCCTCTATTATATATTTGGAGTTTGCTAACTGCTTTGCTTCAGATTCATCATGGGTTACATAAATCAAAGTGGATTTATTCTTAATAATAAACGCATCTATTGCCTCTGTTATTTTTTCTTTTGAATGTCGGTCCAAATGTGTCAAGGGTTCATCTAATAATAGTATTTTGGGATTTGAAACCAAGGCTCTAGCTATAGCAACTCTTTTAGCTTCTCCTCCCGAAAGGTCAGATGGCCTTGTATGAAGCAAGCGTCTAATGTCTAGATGATCCAATAATGCACCTATGTGATTTTGTTGTGTTTTTATTTCATTTTTATGCATTGGAAATAGAATATTTTTTTCAACACTCATAAAAGGCCACAAGGTAGCATTTTGAAAAACCATACCTATTTGCCTTTTATAGGGTGACATCACTTTCCCAGGTTGACTTACGATTTTGTCAAACATATGGATTTCACCTGAATCAGGCCTTTCAAGACCCGCAATGAGTCTTAATAAGGTTGTTTTTCCGCTTCCGGATGGACCCATCACAACGATGCGCTCACCGGATGTCACCATCAAGTCTATGCCCTTTAATACTTCTTGATGATTATATTTTTTTTCTACAGCATTTATTCTCAAGATCGGTTCTCCTTGCTTCAAGTTACACCTCGCTTTTTGCCAACAAATGGATCAAAAAAAATCCGGTTATGATGGCTATGCTTAGTATAATCAAGCATAACCCTGCTACAAGATGTGAGGAACCATAGTGTAAATAATTATATATTCTCATTGTTATAGTGGATGTACCCGCCGGTACCACAATCAAGGTTGCACTCAGTTCCCCAATTGTTAATATAAAAACAAGAAAGAAGGACGCCAAAAATCCAGGTGACAACATTGGCACATACACTTTGTAAAAACCATGAAACCTATTTTTTTGAAAAATCTTGGCACTTTCTAGCATACTCTGATCCAATCTCATATGTTGGGCCATCATAACCATGCAGGCAAAAGACAAAAACCGAATTATGTTTGCAAAAACCGGCATCCACAATGTCCCATATATAAAACTCATACTGGCTCTACCAAAGACAAAATTCAATCCTATTCCTACTGTTGGCGCAGGTATCGCCAATGGTAAGAGCAGAAGCATCCCTATTATGGTTTTAATATTTTTATCCATTCTCATAACTTTTGAGACCAGCAATGTTGCCAGTATCACCGACACAGTAGCCGTCATCACACCTAAAATAATTGTGAAAACGACCTCGTCATATGCTAAATATAAAGATGTCCATAAGTTATCCAATGTTTGTACTTTAACTGTTAGGCTTAACACCGGCACAATTATTTGAACCATAACAAAACTTAATGCTATAAATTGTAGGAAAACCATCCAAATGGGTAGGCTTAAAGGCATTGCTCTTTTTGCCAGACCTTTCCTCAAACCGGAAAAAATGGTTTTATTACGTCGTATAAATACCCATAGTATAAACAGTGTTATCAACATCATTGGTAAAGATATGATAAAAGGCAATATAGGTTGATTGGTTGAACTGTATTTTGAAAAAATCTCTAAAGCGTAAGTGTTCACAAAGAATAACGACGGAATACTGTAGTCTTGAATTGTCCATACAAAACTCATAGCAAATCCAACCACTAAAGCAGGCTTGGCCATTGGAAAAATGATTTTTATCAACACACATTTGTCTTTAGTATATAGTTGACCCATCTCAACCATGCTATCTTCTGCAAGTATCAAACCAAATAGCGACATCATAATCCCTAAAGGCAATAGTGACATAACCATGACCAGAATACTCGCCACTTGGCCTCTGATACCTATAGCATTTAGTAAATCCATCCATGCCAAGGCATGGATATATGCAGGTACAAAAACCATAGATATCGATGTCAAAAATAGTGGCTTTATATATTTATTAAACCATTTCCTTTTAACCGTCCATATAACACTTGTTGCCAAAAAAGCAATTAACATGACAATCATACCTGTCATAAAGGCATATATTAAAGTTTTATAAAGCAAACCGAATTGCCTAACACTCATCATGTATCAACCTACTTTACAAATATTGTGGTCATATCTTGATTCACTTTATCTCTATAATTAAACATTTCTTCAAAACTAATTTGCATCGGATAAACCTCATCTGTTGACATACATGTAGGTGTTATATCTATTTGTCTAACGGGAATATGACTCCATCCGGCCTCTATTAAAGTCTTTTCCATATCTTTTTCCAGTAGAAAGTCAATTAACTTCCTGCCTGCTTGAGGATTTGGTCCATCTTTGATTAATGCAACTGTATTTGGTATTACTAGGGCACCCATTTCATCTTGATCCGGTATGATGATTTCGACGGGATCTCCTTTTTTTACCGCTATACAAGCGTCGTCTGTATCTGTCAATCCAAAAGCAACTTGACCGCTTACAACCATGTCCCTGACAACAGAGTTGCCATCAACCACTTTAACACCACGCTCTTTTAGTTTTTCAAAAAATGTTCTACCCTCATCCTCACCTAGATAAGCATATAAGGCGGCGGCATGGGTCATGGTTGTTCCAAACATTGGTTGGGCAATAGCCATCATATTGGGGTCTCTGTTGGAATCTAAAAAGTCATAGATTGAATTCGGATAATCCTTTGGCGCAACTAGATTTTTATTGACCAATATGATCCTAGCTCTACCTGCATAACCCGTCCATAGGTTTTGGGTGTCTTTATATATGGATGGTATATCATTTGCTGATGGTGATGCATAAGGTTCTAGTAGGCCATCTTTAGCTAGCAAAATGGTCATGACAAATTCTCCACTCCAGTAAACATCTGCCTGTGGCATATTCTTTTCCGAAATAATTCTATTTGCTAGTCCCACTGTTTTGGTCGCTTCAACGTCAAAGACCGTTTTTGTTTTAATACCTGTTTTGTTTTCAAAATCTTTAAGAATATCTTCTGCAAAAATCTGATCGACTGAAGTATAAATGACAACTTCTTCCTGTCTTTTTCCTATACAGCCACTAAGCACTCCTGTTAATATGATACCTATTATGATTATTCTAAGTATTCTGATAACCATTCCCATCCCCCTTAATAGTTTATTATCTTGTCCATTACTTTTATTATACTGCAAAAAAAACCTAACCATTCAAAAAATATTGTGAAAGGTTAGGTTTTTTATTATTTTTTTATAAGTAATTTGTACTATTTAAAGGATTCAAATCTTCTGTTGGCTTCATCCCAATTAACAATCTCGCAGAACGCTTGAATATAATCAGGCCGTCTGTTTTGATACTTCAGATAGTAAGCATGTTCCCATACATCTAGAATTAAAATAGGTTGCTTGCCTTCACTAATCGGACTGTCTTGGTTAGGGGTTGAGCTTATTTCTAATTTTCCTTCTGATAAGGTCAGCCATGCCCATCCAGAACCGAACCTTGTGGCAGCGGCTTTGTTAAAGGCTTCTTTCATGGCTTCAAAGGAACCGAAAGTTGCGTCTATGGCTTCTGCCAATGGACCTGTTGGGTTTCCTCCCCCGTCTGGTGATAGCCCTTTCCAGAATAGACTGTGGTTATAAAACCCACCTCCATTATTTCGAACAGCTGTCTGTAGATCTACGGGTAAGTTGTTTAGACTTGCTAATATCTCCTCTATCGACTGATCAATACCTTGGCCTTCTAAAGCCGCATTGAGATTGTTTGTATAAGCCGCATGATGTTTACTATGATGAATTTCCATGGTCATGGCATCAAAGTGGGGTTCTAATGCATCATAACTATAGGGTAACTTTGGTAATTGAAATGACATAAATATTCCTCCTTCTTATTGCTTATTTCGATATAAAGTGTTCTAACTTAGTGTATACACTCTAATCTTATTGACTTCATATTTGATCTGTTACAAGTATATCATGCACGATTGAATTATTCAAGGGTTTTTGATTATGATTGTCATTATCTATTTATTGCTTTG
>NZ_JARGDP010000038.1 GCF_029210395.1 Petrocella sp. FN5
TTTTTTTATGCGCAAAAAAAAAGACGAACTTGACAAAAGTCTTAACGGGTCATATAATTGACATAAGATGTCAGACAACAGACAATGTATAAGAAAGGAAATTTATGAAGAAATATGAGATAGTAAATGCAATGGTAGAAAGCGGCGTGGTAGCGGTTATTCGAGCAGAATCAAAAGAACAAGGTCTTAAGACAATTGAAGCAATAAAAGCTGGAGGTATCAAAGCACTTGAAATAACGATGACAGTACCTGGAGCATTAGATATTATAAAGGAACTGGCAGAAGTCTATAAAGATGAAGATGTTATTATTGGTGCGGGTACAGTTCTTGATTCTGAAACGGCAAGAGCTTGTATTTTGGCAGGTGCAAAATATATTGTCAGCCCATGCTTTGAAGTTGAACTGGTAAAAATGTGTCATCGTTATGGTATTCCGGTAATGCCGGGTATTATGACACCCAAAGAGGCTGTTGAAGCTCTTGAGTTGGGTGTTGATATATTAAAAGTATTCCCAGGAAATGCTTTTGGACCTTCAATAATATCTGCTTTTAAAGGACCCTTGCCACAAGGAAACTATATGCCCACAGGTGGTGTGGATCTTTCTAATGTGGACCAATGGATTAAAAACGGAGCTGTTGCAGTTGGTGTTGGCAGTGTTTTAACTAAAGGCGCAGCGACTGGAGACTATGCAGCTGTAACAGAAACGGCAAGGAAATTTGTTGAAGCCGTAAAAATGGCAAGACAATCTTAGATTCAACACTTTAACCAAGATCGGAAAGGAAATGAATATGAAAAAAGTAGTAACCTTAGGGGAAATCATGTTAAGACTGTCACCACCGGAGCATCAACGTTTTGTTCAAGCCAACCAATTTGATATCGTGTATGGTGGTGGCGAGGCAAATGTGGCTGTGTCATTGGCCAATTATGGTTTGGATGCGTATTTTGTATCAAAACTTCCGGACAATCCAATTGGACAAAGTGCGGTTAATGAGCTTAGAAAATATGGTGTCCATACAGACTATGTGCTTAGAGGTGGAGACCGGGTAGGCATATATTATCTTGAACATGGTGCATCTATGCGTGCATCTAATGTTGTTTATGATAGGGCGCACTCAGCTATAGCTGAAGCAAGAGCTGAAGAGTTTGATTTTGATTCAATATTTAAAGGAGCGGACTGGTTTCACTTTTCCGGAATAACACCAGCCATATCTTTAGAAGCTAGAGAGATGACTTTAAAAGCCTTGCAGGCAGCAAAACGTCATGGTGTAACAGTATCTGTTGATTTGAATTACCGTAAAAAACTATGGACACCGGAAGAAGCTAAAGCCTGTATGACAGAACTTATGGCCTATGTGGATGTGTGTATAGGTAATGAAGAAGATGCAGAAAAAGTACTAGGTTTTAAGCCGGGTGAGACAGATGTAACCAGTGGTGAACTTGAGATAGAAGGGTACAAAAGTATCTTCAAACAGATGCAAGAGACTTTTGATTTTAAATATGTGGTAACGACTCTAAGAGAAAGTCATTCTGCGTCTGATAATGGTTGGTCTGCATTGATCTATAATGGTCAGGCATTCTACCAGTCCAAACATTATGATATTAGAATTGTAGATAGAGTCGGAGGCGGTGATTCTTTTGCCGGAGGCTTGATATATGGATTAATGACTTATGAAGATCAAGGAAAAGCCTTGGAGTTTGCAGTCTCAGCTTCAGCTTTGAAACATACCATAGCAGGTGACTTCAATCATGCTACGGTTGATGAAGTCTTACGCTTAAGTGGTGGTGACGGCTCGGGTAGGGTTGAACGATAAGACATTGACAGATATCCGGTTTTTAGATAGTATCAGTATGAAGAAATCTTGGAGGTCTGAAAATGTATGATAAATCGATACTCTCACAAAGAGTTGCAGAAAGTATAAAGCAAATGATCTTGGATAAGGATTATCATCCCGGTGACAAATTACCCAATGAGATAGAAATGACACAGATGGTGAATGTAAGTCGTTCAACCATAAGAGAAGCAATCAAAATATTAGTATCAACGAACATATTAGAGGTTAGAAGAGGTAAAGGTACATATGTATCCGATAAACCGGGCTTAACCAAAGACCCTTTGGGTATGGACTTTATTAATGAGGACCGACTTCTTATGGATCTTTTTGAAATAAGATTGTTGCTTGAACCTGAGATGACGAAGCTAGCGGTACAAAGAGGTAGACCATCTGATTTTGATAAGATTTTCCAAACATATGAAATCGTCTCAGAACAAATAAAATCCGGTGAGAATCATACAGAAGCAGATATTGCCTTCCATACAGCCATTG
The DNA here is from genome assembly GCF_029210395.1 of Petrocella sp. FN5. Taxonomy (GTDB): domain Bacteria; phylum Bacillota; class Clostridia; order Lachnospirales; family Vallitaleaceae; genus Petrocella. The sequence goes on from NZ_JARGDP010000038.1 coordinate 2,323, forward strand.
CTGACGCCAGTCATAATATCATTATGAATAGGATTGTACCTCTTATTAATGAAGGCATTGTCGGAGGGTATTTGAAAACGAAGGACAATCCGGAATCTGCTGAAGAGGTATTACGCCAGCATGAAAAAATTGTGGATTACATAAAACAAAGAAATCCTCAAAAAGCAAAAAAGGCAATGCAAGACCATATCCTATATGGGCTTCAAGGTTTTAAAGGCTATAATTAATATAAAACCTCCTATAAAGGCCTTGTTAGAGAAATCTGACAAGGTCTTTTAAAATGCTGTAGAAATTCAATACATTACGTGTTACAATATTATCAGTTAATAGAAAATGATTATCAGTTGATAAACGCGTCTGAAACAAGGAGGACTTATTATATTATGAAAAAAGTAGAACAAGTAGATAAATCAGAAATAAAAAGTAATGAAAGAATTATTATTATAGGAAATGGTGCTGCAGGCATATCTGCAGCAAAAGCTATTCGTAAAAGAAATCAAGAGGTGGGAGTGACAGTACTCGATCAAGAAGAGCAAGTCATATACTATAAACCTTTACTATCAGAGTATATAGCACAAGACGAAGTCTTGAAAAAAATCTATATGCATAAACATAAATGGTATGAAGATCAAGATATAGATTTGAAACTGGGTGTGAATGTCACAAAAATCAATGTAGAGGATAAGACCCTTGAAACAGCTCAGGGTGAGACGATGGCCTATGACAAATTGATTTTGGCGCTTGGTAGCAGAAGCTTTATTCCACCGATAAAAAATGCAGATTATGAAGGCGTATTCACTCTGAGAAATATAGGTGATGCGGATAAAATTAAGGAATATGCAGAAAAATGTTCAAAAGCCGTGATTATCGGTGGTGGTCTTTTAGGTCTTGAAGCAGCCGATCAATTAAAATCATTGGGGCTTGATATAACGGTAGTTGAACTCGCCAATAGATTGTTGCCAAGACAGATTGATGAAAAAGGTGCCCATATTTTTGAAGATGGTATTTTAAAGCAAGGGATACAGCTTGCAAAAGGAAATGCAGTATCTATGATTATTGGGCATCACAAGGCAGAATATGTCCAATTAATGGATGGACGTAAGATACCGGCAGATTTGGTAATTATATCTGCTGGAATTGTGTCAGAAGGTTATCTGGCAGAAGAAGCGGGATTGGAATATGATCGAAGCATTATTGTTAATAAACATATGCAGACAAGTAATCCATACATCTATGCAGCCGGTGATGTTGCCCAGTTCTCAGAAAAAAACTATGGCATTTGGCCGGAAGCTATGGAACAAGGAAATGTGGCAGGTGCTAACGCAGTTGGGGATAGATTAACTTATAAGGATTTCATACCCTCTAATACATTTAATGGTTTGAATATGAATGTTTTTTCTATTGGACATGTTAATTATGAAGACGGTGATGATATTGCTGTTTTGGGCTTTGAAGACTTAGCAAACGGAATCTACAAAAAACTATTTTTCAAGCATCAAGGTTTAATTGGTGCTGTCATTATTGGCGATAACAGCAAAACAAAATTGGTCGTGGAAGCTATGAAAAAGAAATCATCTCCGGATGAATTGCTTGGGATTTTATCGGCGAATTAAACAGAGTTGAAGGTATGGGGAGGCATTTATGAAAGAGGCAATGTTTTACAAAACGTTTGAAGAATGGGCTATTTGTCAGCTGTGTCCAAATAACTGTATCATTAAACCTGATCATCTAGGCATATGTCAAACAAGGATTTATCGTGATGGTAAACTGATAGCCCTGAACTTTGGTGAGGTATCTGGTATACAGATTGATCCTATAGAAAAGAAGCCTTTAGCCCATTGGAGACAAGGTACTCAAATCTTGTCGGTTGGTAGTTACGGTTGTAATCTTAAATGTCCCTTTTGCCAGAATTACAGAATTAGCCAAGAGAAGCCAAGGGTTATTACAATGACACCAGAAGCCATTGTGGCTCAAGCCATTGCGAATGATTTGGAAGCAATCGCATATACTTATAACGAGCCGACAGTTTTCTATGAAATGGTATACGAAACAGCGAAGGCAGCTCATTTAAAAGGGATTGCTAATGTACTCGTCACCAATGGGTATATCAATGAAGCACCTTTGCTAAAGTTGTTAACATATATAGATGCCATGAATATAGATGTTAAAACATATGATGACCAAAAAATGTTGGATATGTGCGGTGGTCGTCTTAACCCAGTTATAGAAACCATAAAAAGAGCCAAAGTGATGGCGCATGTAGAATTGACCATGTTGATTGTACCAGGACTCAATGACAATCTACAAGAAATGAGTCGATTCTTAGCATGGCTATTTTCCGAAGTGGGTGATATGCCAATCCATATATCCCGTTACTTTCCTGTTTATGAATATGACTTACCAGCGACCAACATAGACCTTATGTTACAAATGCAAAAGGTAGCAAGACAGTATTTTACTTATGTATATTTAGGAAATGTAGGTGATTAGATGCAATCTATAGAGGTGTTTTTTTTACCTCACCCACCCATAGCCATTCCGGAGGTTGGACAAGGTAGAGAAAGAATTATGGGTAAGACATTAGAAGGCTATCGATGGGTAGCTCAAAAAATCAAAAAAATCAAACCTGAAACCATCGTAATGATTACCCCACACGGTCATAGTTTTAGTAATGGTATCTGTATGCTGGGTACGCCTTATGTTCATGGAGATTTAAAAAGCTTTGGTGTTTCTGACGTGGCCATGTCAAAAAAGATTAATCTACCATTAACCCATTTGATACAAATGGCTTGGGAAGAAAATGATTTAGTGTCCCTTGTACTGGATAAAGAAATGGAGAAAAGTTATGGTACTCAGGTGAAGATTGATCATGGCGCTCTTGTACCTTTGTACTTTGTAGATGAAGTATATGATGGGTACCAGCTGGTACATGTGACACCTTGTGGAATGAGTGCACTTGATCATTACAACTATGGCGTCACCATGAAAGATGTTATAAGATGCTTCAACGAATCGATTGTTGTCATATGTAGTGGGGATTTATCTCATGCTTTGACAGATGACGGACCTTATACTTATAATCCTTATGGAAAAACTTTTGATGCTTTGGTTGTAAAAGCGATTGAGAATAAGTCACCGGAAATATTATTGAACCTTTCACCAAAAGACATTTCAGATGCGGCACAATGTGGTTTGAATTCATTTCTTATGGGATTTGGTATTATGGATGGTTATGATTATCACAGTGAAGTAAAGAGTTATGAAGGACCTTTTGGAGTAGGCTATCTAACAGGCTATTTAGTCAATGATTTTACAACCTTGGGTAAATCAAAGAGGGTACAATTAAGCGAAGAAGCAATGAAGGCCTATGAAGATAGGAAAAAGTCAGAAGATGGTTTTGTAAAGATTGCCAGAGGCACGATTGAGGAATATGTAAAAACTGGAAAAAAAATAAGTAGAGAAGCTGTTACCGCCTATGTTGATGGAGACACAATCCATGAACTGATGAATCAAAAGTCAGGTATCTTTGTATCCATACATAAAGAGGGTAGCCTAAGGGGGTGCATAGGCACCATTGAACCTGTCTTTGAAGACTTGATAGAGGAAATCATACATAATGCAATCAGTGCATGCTCAAGTGACCCTAGATTCAATCCTATAGAAGCATGGGAACTGATGACATTAGAGATAAAAGTCGATCGACTGTACCCACCTGAAAAAATAGTATCTAAAGAGGATTTAGATGTAGAAAAGTATGGTGTCATTGTTGAAGACGGTTATAAAAGAGGCTTGTTATTACCAAATCTTGAAGGGATAGAGACTGTAGATCAACAAGTGGAGATTGCAAAAAAGAAAGCCGGCATAATAAAAAAAGACGGCTTTACTTTATATAGGTTTGAAGTGGAAAGACATATATAACAAACATTTATGTTTATGGGTAAAACTAAGTTTCACTATATAGTTTTTTATCTTATTTATGAGGTCGTGCTCTTTGAATAAGCAAAAGACCAACAATAATGATGATAGTTGAAAACACAAAGTTGAAGCTGATCAACCCATCTAATAGAATTGTAGCAACAATAAAAGTGTTTAGCGCAAAAAGTGTTAAGAAGATAATGCTGATGACCTTTGACCATTGTTCTTGAGTGATCATATGATAGTGAAAAAAGCCAATGGATATAGATAGAACATAAATAGGCCAAGTATAGACTGAGAACTGCCAATGGGTAATCACTTCAAAAAGATGAAGCAAACCTATAGTAGTAAAAATACCTCCGGGAATCAAAAATCCCGGATATTTTTTTGTTCCATAATAAATGGCTTCAAAGGCAATACCAATTGCAATGGTGGTTAGAGGCCACAGATTCCAAAAATTTAAGACTAAGATATTCAATTGGCTAAGTATCTGAAGAACCAGATAAAGAGAGCCAAATAGTATTAATAGTATCCCTGCTGATTTATTCTTCTTCATATATAATCGACTCCTTAATTGTAAGCAATGTTTTGACTCTTTACTATCATACCACTGAAGTATTAAAATCGGATTATAAGAATCTAAAAATAGTTAAAGAGTCAAAACTATAAAACGCCTGTATTATTAGAATTTGGATAGCAGTGCAATAAATTTTTTTGAGGCTTCAGATAAGGGACGTTTTTCAGGGATGACGACACCCAATTGTCTTCTTGGAATCGGCTTACATGTTTTTAGTATGCGAAAGTTCGGTCGATTTTTCATACAAAAATCCGGCACAAAAGAGATACCAAGATCAATACCAGTCAAATCAATTAGCAGATCAATACTCCCAAGTTCCACAGAAGGTTTTATACTTAGACCCTCAGATTCGAAAAGTTGATATAAATAGTTACTGGTTGTGGTTTGTTTGGCAAGCATTAGAATAGGGTGTTTTGATAAAGATTGAAGTGTATGTGATTCTGAAGCAATATTGTATTTATTACTGGCAATAAAAACATCTTGGAAGTCTAGAACCGGCATAACTTGCATATCATCACTTATGGAAGGATTTGGAAGGTTGGTTACAATGAGATCTACTAGTCCCTTTTTTAGGAGTGCGACGCATTGTAAGGAAGTACGGTTGGTAACCCGTATTTCTACACCGGGGTATAAATGATGAAATTTTTTAAAATAATCCAAAAGATAGTATTTGCAAATGGTGTCACTGGCCCCAATATGCAACTGACCACGATCTAAAGTCATGGTCTCTTTTAAGTATGCCTCGCCACCGGCAATCAAATTAAGAGCAGGTTCAATATATTCCATTAATTTTATGCCTTGAGGCGTTAAAGTAACTTGCTTAGTACTTCTATTAAATAGGGGTGTGTTCAATTTGGTTTCAAGTTGCTTAATGCTTTGACTGACAGCAGATTGTGAAAGATATAACACCTGAGAGGCAACAGAAAAGCTTAAATGTTTGGCCACATAATAAAAGACTCTATAAAGCTCTAGATTAACATTCATAATAAGCACCCCTTATAAAAGCTATTAATATTATTAATTTTACTACTCAATAGTATCATGATAAGCTGAACAAGTAAATGATAAACAATGAATACTTTTGAAAGATTTAAATAGACCAGGAGGCACTATGGAAGCCATAAGACGAATATTTGTTGAGAAAAAAACAGGATATAATGTTGAAAGTCAGCAGTTGCTCCAAGACATTAAAGAGAATTTAGACATTAAAACACTTGAAAACCTACGCTTAGTACATCGTTATGATGTGAGTCATATAACCGATGACGCTTATGAAAAAGCACTTCATACTATTTTTTCTGAACCGCCAGTAGATCAATTTTTTGAAGAGTCATTCGAAATGGCTCCTGATGAAGTCGTCTTTGGCGTAGAATACTTGCCGGGACAGTATGATCAAAGAGCAGACTCTACAGAGCAGTGTATTGAGATTATCAATGCAGATGATCAAAAGCCGGTAGTAAGAAGTGCCAAAATGATTGTACTAAAAGGTCAATTATCAGAGGAAAACATAGAAAAGATTAAAAGCTATTGTATTAATCCGGTGGATTCAAGAGAAGCTGATCTGTTAAAGCCACAAACTCTTGAGATGGCTTTTCATATACCCACAGAAGTTGAAACGATAGAAGGCTTTATTGACTTTGATTATGAAGGGTTGACAGCACTATGGAAAAATCTTGGACTGGCCATGAGCCTAGATGATTTACTTCATACTCAAAAATACTTTGCTAACGATGAAAAAAGAAATCCAACCATAACAGAAATCAAAGTGTTAGATACATACTGGTCGGATCATTGTCGTCATACAACGTTCTTAACAAAAATTGAAAATGTAACATTTGAAGAAGGTTTTTATAACCAACCGATTCAAGCGACGTATAAGGATTATTTAGAAGACCGTAACAAAGTTTTTGGTGAAAAGGTCCAAGAAAAAGATGTGTGTTTAATGGACATTGCATTGCTGGCCATGAGAAAGCTAAGAAAAGACGGACAATTAGAGGATTTAGAAGTATCGGATGAAATCAATGCTTGTAGCATTATAGTACCTGTAGATGTAGATGGAAGAGAAACATCATGGCTAGTTATGTTTAAAAATGAGACACATAACCATCCGACAGAGATAGAACCTTTTGGTGGTGCAGCTACCTGCTTAGGTGGCGCTATACGCGACCCTTTATCCGGTCGTTCTTATGTATATCAGGCTATGCGCGTTACCGGTGCTGCAGATCCTACAGTATCTATTAACAAAACTTTACCGGGGAAATTGCCACAAAGAAAGATTGTAACTCAATCAGCTCATGGGTATAGTTCTTATGGCAATCAAATCGGACTGGCAACAGGAAAAGTAGATGAGATCTATCATCCTGATTATGTGGCAAAACGTTTGGAAATCGGTGCGGTAATAGCAGCGGCACCTAAGGAAAACGTCATCCGTGAAACATCCGACCCCGGTGACATCATCGTGCTTTTGGGAGGTCGAACAGGAAGAGATGGGTGTGGCGGTGCAACAGGATCATCTAAAGAACACACAGAAGACTCGATTCATACTTGTGGTGCGGAAGTTCAAAAAGGAAACCCACCGACAGAACGTAAGATTCAACGTTTATTTAGAGATAAGGCCGTAGCATCGATGATCAAAAAGTGTAATGACTTTGGAGCAGGTGGTGTATCCGTTGCAATCGGTGAGTTGGCAGATGGCCTTGTTATTAACCTAGATGCAGTACCAAAAAAATATGCAGGCCTAGATGGAACGGAATTGTCCATATCCGAATCTCAAGAAAGGATGGCTGTTGTACTAGACCCTCAGGATGTGACCAGGTTTATTGAAGCATCAGAAAAAGAAAACTTAGAAGCGGTTGTTGTTGCGAGAGTAACTGAGGAAAAGCGACTGGTTATGGAATGGAACAACAAAGCAATTGTTAATATGAGCAGACGTTTTGTGGACACAAATGGCGCAACATCTAGAACTAAGGTTCATGTAGGTTTGCCTAAGGAAAAAAACTATTTTAAATCAAGACAAGATATATTTGCAGATAAAGCAAGGACCTACGACCATTGGATTGGAATGTTAAAGGACTTAAATTGCTGTTCGAAAAAAGGGCTTGAAGAGCGTTTTGATAGCTCTATCGGTGGAGGAAGTGTATTGATGCCTTATGGAGGCATTCATCAATTAACACCCACTCAAAGTATGGTGGCGAAAATACCTCTAGAAAAAGGTGAAACTACAACAGGTACCATTATGGCATACGGATACAATCCTTATCTTACAAAGTGGAGTCCCTTCCACGGTGCAATCTATGCCGTGCTGGATTCTGTTGCAAAAGTAGTAGCCACCGGTGGAGATTACAAAAAAATTCGGTTTACTTTTCAAGAATATTTTAAAAGATTAGGTGACAACCCTAGTCGTTGGAGCGAGCCTTTTGGCGCGATGCTTGGTGCTTATCATGCACAAATGGCTTTAGGATTACCTTCTATTGGAGGCAAAGACAGTATGTCCGGTACATTCCACGATATTGATGTGCCACCAACCTTAGTTTCTTTTGCAGTCGATGTGGTGGATGTGACACGGGTTATATCGCCTGAGTTTAAAGGTGTCGATCACAAAGTAGCATGTATACTACAAAAAAGGGATCAATTTGATTTACCGGATTTTGAACAGATGAAAAAAAGTTATGAAATCATATATGATATGATTGGAAAAAAAGAAATTCTTTCAGCTTATGCTATTGGAATTGGTGGTATGGCAGAAGCGATTAGCAAAATGACTTTTGGCAATAAGATTGGTATTGTACTTGAAGAATCTGTGGTGGGACCAAAGCTTTTTACTCCGGAATATGGTTCTATACTGGTTGAATTGGCACCGGATATTTCTATAGAAGATTTAATGGATCAAGATGAGTTTATAATGGTTGGAACAACCACGGAGCATGCTGTGATAAAAGTACAAGAACATAAATTAGAAATAGAAGAGCTAATAAATACTTGGACATCCAGGTTGCAAAATGTGTTCCCGCTCCAAGCTTCAACAGAGGCATCAGAAATAATTAAGGGTATAAAAACTTATGACCAGATTTATATCTGCAAAAATAAAGTTGCAAAGCCAAAAGTATTTATGCCGGTCTTTCCGGGTACCAATTGCGAATACGATTCCAAAAGAGCCTTTGAGAAAGCAGGTGCTCATGTAGAGACATTGGTCTTTAGAAATCTTAAAGCAGGCGACATAACCCGTTCACTAAAAGCAATGGCAAAAATGATTGAAAAAAGTCAAATCGTTATGCTTCCTGGAGGCTTCAGTGCCGGTGATGAACCGGAAGGCTCAGGAAAGTTTATTGCTTCCATATTTAGAAACCAAGTACTTAAAGAAGCGATTCACGAACTTCTTTATGAACGAGATGGTTTGATGATTGGCATTTGCAACGGTTTTCAAGCACTAATCAAATTAGGTCTGGTACCATCAGGACATATAACCGATCTGACGAAAGACGCACCAACACTAACATATAACACAATCGGAAGACATGTATCTTGTATGGCAGGAACCAAGGTTATGTCAAATAAGTCACCGTGGCTATCCGGTGTCAAGCCAGGTGAGATATTTAAAATACCAATGTCCCACGGTGAAGGACGTTTTGTAGCCAGTGACCAAGTTGTTAAAAGCTTGTTTGAAAATGGTCAAATTGCCACCACCTATGTGGACTTGTCAGGTAATCCAACAATGGATGGTCGATTTAACCCTAATGGTTCTGTTTATGGCATTGAAGGGATTACAAGTCCGGATGGGCGGGTACTTGGAAAGATGGGACATTCAGAAAGAATCGGCCCCAATGTGGCAATCAACATTATTGGTAATCAAGATCAAAAAATATTCGAGTCCGGTGTAGCGTACTTTACGAAATAAAAGTGGTATAATAAAGAGGGCTAGTTAGCCCCCTTTTACAGTAACTATAATATGATCTACAAAAAACATGGCAGCATGTATGAAAATAATTTGTGAGGTGAGATGATGTCGAATACTAATTTGAAGATTATTGCTTGTATTACTATGTTAATTGATCATATCGGTGCAATACTTTATCCGGATGTCAGCCTTTTAAGAATGATTGGACGGTTATCTTTTCCAATATTTACATTTCTTATTGTTGAAGGTTTCCATCACACAAAAAATATCAAGAAATACGGTATAAGACTAGGTATTTTTGCCCTAATATCGGAAATACCCTATGACTTAGCTTTTCGAGGTAATTTTATAGATTTTTATAAACAAAATATATTTTTCACCCTTTTTCTTGGACTGGTGTGTTTATGGCTCTATCATCGTTATAAGGCCCATCAGCCTATGTTAGCCATGATGGCTGTACTTTTAATAGGTGCACTGAGTGTTATACTAAGAACAGACTATACGATTTATGGCATAAGTATGATTTTTCTTTTTGATTTTTTCAGGGATAAGAGAATCATCGCTTGTGGCGCCGTTGGAGCAATTAATTTCATGATGGGAAGTATGGTTCAGGGCTTAGCGATATTTGCCTTACCTTTGATATTGGCCTATAACGGCAAAAAGGGTATCCATTTGAAGTTCCTTTTTTATGGCTTTTATCCGGTTCACCTTATGGTACTTTATCTGATTAAAATAGTTTGGAAGTAATCAATCTGGGTAATTAAGTTGTAAGGGCTGAATATTTTCAATGCGATTAAGAAAACGACGGGCCTCGTACTTTGCCATAGGCAGATTCATATCCAGATAGTTACCACAATCTCTGGCACAGGCACCGGGTAAAGGGGCGTTGTAGTTAGCCATATACTCAAAGAGTTCATTAATTAACCCGACAATATGATCTGAGGTGAGGTCACCTTTTAGGATGAGATAAAAACCGGTCCGGCATCCCATGGGACCAAAATAAATAACTTGGTCACCATAAGTAGCATGTTGTCTCAAAAAAGTTGCACCCATATGTTCCATAGCATGAACTTCGGCAGTTTGTAGAACAGGCTCAAAGTTAGGTCGTGTCATTCGTATGTCAAAAGTAGTTAAGGTATATTCACCGATATGGTCTTTTCTAGAGACATATATACCGGGCAATAATTCTAAATGATTGACGTTAAAACTTGGTATTTTATCCATAATATATTCCTCCTAAGGGGGTGTCATGATTTATATGCCTTATAGTTCATTAAAACATAGAAGCTTATTTTCGTAAAGACTTGAAATACTTTTACAGAGTATTTATAATAGGGCTACATCATTATAGATGGAAGGTGTTTGTATGTATAAGGACATGAATAAAGAAGAATGGCAACAGCTATTCTTAATCCATGGCTTCGCAATCGAAGAAATCAAGATTATATTAAACAGACTCTATGAAACTTATGAAAGTCAAGGAGAAAGCAATCCGATAGAGCACATTAAGACAAGGCTTAAAAGTTATGAAAGTATTGCAAGGAAATTGGAACAGAAGGAAAAACCGGTAAATGTTGCTAATGCAAAAAGATATCTAAATGACATAGCAGGCGTTAGAATCATATGCGCTTTCACATCGGATATTTATGGTATATTAGAAGCACTGATTCATCAGACAGATATTAAGGTTATTGATATTAAAGATTATATTCAGAATCCGAAAGCATCAGGTTATCAAAGCCTACATATATTGGTAGATGTACGGGTTCAGCTATCGGATTGTGTAGAACGGGTTCCGGTTGAGGTGCAAATTAGAACCATTGCTATGGATTATTGGGCTACGTTAGAACATAAATTAAGATATAAGTACTTTGACAAAGCACCGGCACACATTGCTCTAGAGCTCAAAAAATGCGCATCCATTATTAAAGACTTGGATCGTAAAATGATGACAATAAAAGAAGAGATTGATCGATATGAAGTTAAGGATAAAGAAGGCAATTCAACCAAAAATATAGAAAAATAGGTGAAGCTTTATGAATGGAACGGATTCTATCAAAAGACCTATAGACCATAATATGAAGGTCTTTTTGTTTGTGATTTTTTATATACCGATAGTAGCTAGCATGATATATATGACAAATAAAATGGAATTAGGAATAGTGCAAGGTATATTGATCTTGTTTCTAAGTATTATATATTTATTCATACCCTCCTACCTCTACTTGAAGCATAGAAAGAAAGAACAGGACAGAATCAATCAAGCAATAGACGAAATGATGGCGCTACTTCAAAAGAATGAAGTAGAATTAAATGATAATCTGATTTCAGTTAGTAGATATAAGGAAGTTAAACAATTGGCGGACTTACTAACATCCTGGCAGTCAATTATAGAAGAAAAAGAAAAACAGCTGGTTGAAGAAAAAGAAAAATACAAACTTTTATATAGGAATATGGTTGAACAAAGTGTCCATTATGAAACCAATGAGTTGTGGATTGAAAGAATCATTGAAAATAGCTATGATGGGTTAATGATTACAGATAGTGTGGGAAAAGTGATACGATGTAACGAGGCTTTATTACATCTGTTTGCAATCCCCAAAGATCGATTGTCAATCTATGATTACTGCTATGAAATCTTCCATGAGAAAGACAAGGTATGTGAAAATTGTAACAATGCCTATATACATAGAACAGGCATTAAGCAAAGTAGACTTATTGATTTTGAAGATAGGATTATTGATCAGTTAACCATACCGGTTTACGACAATCAAAAGAGTATAAGTGCCTTCATCAAAACATATAGGGATGTGACAGAACAGAAAAAACTTGAGTTTAAAGTGAACCGGTCAACTAAAATGGAGGCCATAGGTCGACTAACCAGTGGTATATCCCATGACTTCAATAATATTTTGCAAGTTATACTAGGGTATTCAGATTTGGTTCATTATCATCTGGTAAAGTCAGAGCAATATGAATTAGTAGCCAAAGTTAAAAATATACGAGAAGCGGCATATAAGGCTGAAGGGCTGATTCAGAAACTCATGATCTTTAGTAAAATGGACCGTGTTCATAAAGAAATTCTAAGCATAAACACATCAGTTGAAGAAATCGGCCATATGTTGGAACGAATTATCGGTGAAAGAATCAGCTTGAAATTAGAATTGGATTATCAAGTGGAAAATATCATAGCGGACAAGACGCAAATGGAGCAAATCATAGTCAACTTGTGTGTTAATGCCAAAGATGCTATCGGTGAATCAGGAAAAATCAGAATCAGAACCTACAATGTTATGAAAAAAAGTGGACAATTTGTTTGTTTGGAAGTATCGGATAACGGTTCAGGTATATATGAGGATATTCAGAATAAGGTTTTTGAACCCTTTTTTACTACAAAAGAGCTAGGGGAAGGTACAGGACTTGGTCTGGCTACGGTCCTTGGCATTGTTGAGAGCCATGGTGGCACCATTGAACTTGACAGTGTAGTCGGACGCGGAACAACCTTTAAGATTCTATTCCCGAATCAAAAAACAAGGCTTGTGATGATTGATCAACATAAGGAACATCATGTTCCTAGTAGCTTTGAGGGCCTGAAATTACTATTGATTGAAGATGACAGTATGTTATTAGAAGCAACAAAAACCATTTTAGAAAGGATGGACATTCATGTATTGACCGCTGGGAATGGTCATGATGCAATCAATGACTTTAGTCGATATGGCGATACACTGGATTTGGTTATTTTAGATTCCATCCTTCCAGATATTGAAGGTCTTAAGGTTTTTGAACAAATTCGGTCTATGAATAAGAAAATTAAAGTGCTGATGACAACCAGCTTCAATGATCCTACGATTATGGAGGCCAAATCTGTATTCAACCAACTTAAATTGATGCACAAACCTTATACCAGTAAAGAATTGATGAAAGCTATTGCCCAAACTGTATATGAATAAGGCTTTGACCTTGACTTATAACTGTGATAAACTATCAGAAGTTATGGAGATTACAAGTAAAATGCAAAGGATGATAAATGATGAATGAACAAGCGAATCAGAAGAAAATTATATTTAGCGGTATGCAACCAACAGGCGTTATAACCATTGGTAATTACTTTGGTGCACTAAAGAATTGGGTCAAGTTGCATAACGAGTACAATTGTCTATTCTGTGTAGTGGATATGCATTCTATAACCACAAGACAAGATCCTGTCAAACTAAGGAAAAGTGCCAGAGAACTTTTAGCCTTATACATTGCAGCCGGTCTAGATCCAGATGAAAATCTAATTTATTATCAGTCTCATGTGCCTCAACATGCAGAGTTATCCTGGATTTTAAGTTGCTTCACTTATATGGGTGAGCTAAACAGAATGACACAGTTTAAAGAAAAGTCTCAAAAAAGCGAATTGAACTTGAATGCAGGTTTATACACCTACCCTATATTAATGGCGGCAGACATCTTACTCTTTAAAACCGACTTAGTTCCGGTTGGCAACGACCAAAAACAACATTTGGAGTTGGCCAGAGATATAGCGAGTCGTTTTAATGGTATTTATGGCGACACATTTACAGTGCCTGAGCCTTATATAGCTAAGATGGGTGCACGTATTGCCAGTCTTCAGGAACCAACCAAAAAAATGTCGAAATCGGATGAAAATCCGAATGCTTATATATCCTTGTTGGATGAACCAAGTGTCATCCGTAAGAAAATAAAAAGAGCGGTCACAGATTCAGAGGATTTGATTGCCTATACAGAAGAAAAAGCAGGTATTCGAAACTTAATTGATATTTACTGCTTGTCAAAGGACATGACCACGGACGCGGCAATAGCACATTTTCAAGGCAAGGGCTACGGAGAGCTTAAAGAAGAAGTGGCCGATGCCCTAATAGCTGAACTGGAACCTATCCAAAAGCGTTTCAAAGAGATATTGTCAGACAAGGCATATCTTGACGGTATTATTCATAAAAATGCTGAGTCAGCAAGTCATCTTGCACAACGGGTACTTCGAAAAGTCAAGAAAAAAGTAGGCTATCCTCAATAATTGCAGGTGAGGACTCTAAATGGTTGACAGTAGGACCAGATTTCTATAATATTAAAATCAGTAGCAATAATGGTACATCAGCAATAATGGTACATCTTAGGATTATGATACCCGGTTACCCAACAATGACAAAAGGGGGCAAAAAATTTTATGGAAAAATTTTTTAAACTGAAGGAACATGGCACCAATGTAAGTACAGAATTATTGGCTGGATTAACAACGTTTATGACAATGGCTTATATACTCATTGTTAATCCCAATATTCTAAGTGTCACCGGCATGGACAAGAACGCACTTTTTACAGCAACAGCGGTAGCGGCGATTGTAGGTACCTTATGTATGGCTCTGTTTGCCAACTATCCCTTTGCTTTGGCGCCTGGGATGGGTTTAAACGCTTACTTTGCTTTTAGCGTTGTAATTGGTCTTGGCTATTCATGGGAGATTGCATTAACTGCGGTTTTTGTTGAAGGTATTATCTTTATACTCTTAACAGCGGTTAATATTCGAGAAGCTCTGTTTAATGCCATACCTCTTAATTTGAAATACGCTGTAAGCGCCGGTATCGGTCTCTTTATTGCTTTTATCGGGTTCCAAAATGCCGGTATTGTTGTGGGTGATGAAGCTACATTGGTTGCCCTTGGTGACTTAACCTCTTTGCCGGTGGTGTTATCGATTATAGGTATCTTACTGACCGGACTTTTGGTTGTTAAAAAAGTAAAAGGTGCCATCTTAATTGGTATCCTAGGCACATGGATTCTAGCCATGATCACTGAGCTTTTAGGTTGGTATGTACCGGACTTTGTAGCCACCTTCCCAACCATTCCATCTGCTATTATGCAGGCACCCCCTTCGTTGGCACCTATTTTCTTCCAATTAGACTTTAGTCAGGTATTGACTTTAGACTTTCTAGTGGTGGTCTTTGCTTTCTTATTTGTAGATTTATTTGATACACTAGGAACCTTAATCGGTGTATCCAGTAAAGCTGGGTTCTTAGATGAAAAAGGTAATTTGCCAAAGGCAAAACAAGCTTTATTTGCTGATGCAGTGGCAACAACAGTTGGTGCCGTTCTTGGTACTTCCACCACAACCACATATATAGAATCAGCAGCTGGTGTTTCAGACGGTGGTAGAACAGGATTAACAGCGGTTTCTACAGCGGCACTTTTTGCAG
Source organism: Petrocella sp. FN5 (assembly GCF_029210395.1). Classification (GTDB taxonomy): domain Bacteria; phylum Bacillota; class Clostridia; order Lachnospirales; family Vallitaleaceae; genus Petrocella. Next base: position 17,918 of record NZ_JARGDP010000038.1, read on the forward strand.
TTGCTTTATTCTTCTCACCAATATTTTTGGCTGTACCTGCTTTTGCAACAGCACCTGCTTTGATTATCGTTGGATTCTATATGATGGAATCTGTTGCTAAGATTACCTTTAGTGATTACTCAGAAGCCATTCCTGCATTCTTAACCATGATTGTAATGCCTCTTACCTATAGCATATCAGATGGTATCGTGTTTGGCTTTGTGTCCTATACAATCATTAATCTTTTAGCAGGAAAAGCAAATAAACTGAGTATATTGATGTATGTCGTTTCCATATTGATGGTTGTCAATTTCATCATTTAAGGGTATAATAATCCTTAAAGTAGTGTTAAAAGGTCAAAACAAAGTAGTAAATTTAATAAATGTTTTATCTCCATATGACTGGCGGAAAGTGGGAGCACCCACAGGGAGTATGGAGACACTCTGATCATCAGAGTAAGAATGCCGACCGCCTGGGCGCTGAACCTATTAAAGTTCATGTGCTTGGGCGGTCTTTTTTGTTGTTTTTCATCAAGATTGTTTCGAGCAAGCAGAAGAAAAGGAGAATTAATGATGATGGAACAATGGCATGGTTTTAACCAAGGTGATTGGACAAAAAGTATCAATGTAAGGGACTTTATCATGAAAAACTACACACCTTATGAAGGCGATGATGGTTTTTTGAAGCCGGCAACGTGTCGGACAACAGAAATGATCAATCGTCTGGAGGCCTTAAGACTTGAGGAAGAAAAATGTGGCGGGGTTCTTGCTATAGACACTCAAACTGTATCATCACTTTTAACCTTTAACCCAGGTTATTTGGACAAAGAAAATGAGAGGATTGTTGGCTTGCAAACCGATGAACCCTTAAAAAGAGCAATTAACCCTTTTGGTGGTATCCGTTTAACAAGAAGTGCCTGTGAAGCCTATGGCTATAAACTAAGCCGAAAAGTGGAAGAAGAATTTACATATAAAACAACGCATAACGACGGTGTCTTTAGAGCCTATACCGAAGAAATGAAAAATGCCAGGCGCATTGGCATCATAACAGGCTTACCGGATGCCTATGGTCGTGGTCGTATCATCGGTGACTACCGGCGTGTAGCTTTATATGGTGTTGATTTTCTAATTCAGAAAAAGAAAGAAGATCAAGCATTACTCGGCCAAGTTTCAATGGATGTGGATAATATTCGTTTGTTGGAAGAAGTCTATCGACAAATTGATTTCTTGAAAAAACTAAAAAAAATGGCAGCAACTTACGGACATGATATCAGTGGCCCTGCTGAGACGGCTATAGAAGCCATACAATGGACATACTATGGGTATCTAGGTGCCATAAAAGAACAGAACGGTGCAGCCATGAGCCTGGGCCGTGTTAGTACTTTCTTAGATATTTATATTGAAAGAGATTTTACACTGGGAAGATTAGATGAGGTAGCGGCTCAAGAGTTGATGGACGATTTGGTTATAAAGCTAAGAATGGCGAGACAACTTAGAACCGTTGAATACAATGAGCTTTTTGCAGGTGATCCTTTATGGATTACAGAAGCTATCGGCGGTATGGGCTTGGATGGACGTACATTGGTAACAAAAAACAGTTATAGAATGCTCAATACCCTGTATAACCTTAATCCATCTCCGGAACCGAACATGACCGTTTTGTGGTCAAAAGACCTTCCAGAAGCCTTTAAAAAATATTGTGCAAAAGTCTCTATTGAAACGGATTCAGTTCAATATGAAAATGATGACTTAATGCGAGTGCGCTATAAGGATGACTATGCAATCGCCTGTTGCGTATCAGCCATGGAACTGGGTAAGCAGATGCAATTTTTTGGTGCAAGGTGTAACATGCCCAAAGTTTTACTTTTGGCTATAAATGGCGGTATGGATGAAGCAACAGGTATTAGAATAGGACCGGAAATGGAGCCAATAGATAGTACTATTCTAGACTATGAAGCGGTTAAGGAACGTTTTGAAATCTATCACAATTGGTTGTGCAAGCTTTATGTGAATACAATGAACATTATTCATTACATGCATGATAAATATGCCTATGAGAAATTACAAATGGCCTTACATGATACCCATGTTGAACGACATATGGCCTTTGGTATGGCAGGGCTTTCCGTTATGGCAGATGCTTTTAGCGCTATCAAGTACGGCAAGGTTGAACCGATTCGGAACGAAGAAGGCTATATTTATGACTTTAAGACATCAGGTGACTTCCCCACATTTGGCAATAACGATGATCGTGTGGATCAGATTGCAGCTGAACTAACCACCAATTTCATTCTTGAATTAAAGAAGAGTAAGACCTATAGGGATGCTAAACATACCTTGTCAATATTAACCATAACCTCTAATGTGGTATATGGTAAGAAAACAGGTGCCACACCGGATGGAAGGAGATCAGGAGAAGCCTTTGCGCCAGGTGCTAACCCCATGCACAAAAGAGATCAAAATGGTGCCCTTGCCTCATTGAGCTCCGTTGCAAAAATCCCTTATGATAGTTGTAGGGATGGTGTATCTTGTACTTTTTCAATTCAACCCAAAGCCCTTGGAAAAGAAGATGGTAGCAGGCAATCAAATCTTGTAGGTATATTGGACGGTTACTTTGATGCCAATGCCCATCATCTTAACGTAAATGTGTTAAACAAAGAAAAGCTCATGGATGCCATGGCTCACCCGGAAAAATATCCAAACCTGACCATTCGTGTTTCTGGTTATGCGGTGAATTTCAATCGACTTAGCACAGAACAACAATTGGAGGTCATAGGAAGGACCTTCCATAATGTGATATAAGAAATGGTTAAGAAACCCTCAATCACCTAATACAATTAAAGGAGTTATGATTATGAGAGCATTGATAAGTGTTTCAGACAAGACGGGCATTGTTGAATTTGCAAAAGCTTTAAGAGCATTAGACGTAGACATTATTTCTACAGGAGGAACAGCTAAGGTACTAGAAGAACAAGGCGTTGAGGTTATCGGTATATCGGATATCACCGGGTTTCCTGAATGTTTAGATGGAAGAGTGAAGACTTTAGACCCACACATTCATGCAGGACTATTAGCAAGACGCGATAACAAAGAGCATATGGCGCAAATACAAAAACTGGGCGTAACACCAATTGATCTTGTTGTGGTGAACTTATATCCTTTTAAAGCAACCATTCTAAAAGAAGGTGTGGGGCTAGATGAAGCCATTGAAAACATTGATATAGGTGGACCAACCATGTTACGATCTGCAGCCAAGAATTATCAAGACGTATCGGTTATTGTTGATCCGGCAGACTATGAAGTTGTACTTAATGAACTAAAGACAGGGAAGAGAGTAAAGAAGGAAACCAATTTCTACTTAAGTTCAAAGGTGTTTGAGCATACCAGTAGCTATGATACACTCATTGCTACTTATATGAGGAAACAAAGAGGCGCAACTGAATTACCGGAAGTGATGACCATGACCTTTGAAAAAGTTCAAGACATGCGCTACGGGGAAAACCCCCATCAACAAGCAGCTTTTTACAAAGAAGTTGGGAATACAAAAGGCATGTTAACCGATGCCGTTCAGCTTCATGGTAAAGAACTCTCTTTTAACAACATCAATGACACCCATGGAGCTCTTGAATTGTGTAAAGAATACAGTGAGCCGACAGTGGTAGCCTGTAAACATGCAAACCCATGTGGCGTAGGCAGTAGTAGCGACATATATGAAGCATATATGAGAGCATATACCTCAGATCCTAAATCTATTTTCGGTGGTATCATCGTGGCCAATAGAGAAATTGATTCAAAAACAGCCCTTGAAATCAATAAGATTTTTATTGAAATCGTAGTGGCACCAAGTTATAGTGCAGAAGCCCTTGAGATATTAAGAGAAAAGAAGAACATTCGATTGTTACAACTTGATAATATTGAAGTGAAGCAAGCAGATACAGCTTATGATTTAAAGAAAGTCAGTGGTGGTTTACTGGTTCAAACCATTGACAATGTACTGTACGAAGGTGAATTAGAAGTCGTAACGGATCGTAAACCAACACCTGAAGAAATGGAAGATTTAAAATTCACATGGAAAATCGTGAAATATGCAAAATCCAATGGTATTGCCATAGGTAAAAACAAACAATCTCTTGGCGTAGGACCGGGACAAGTGAATCGGATATGGGCTTGTAATCAAGCCATAGATCACTGCAAGGAAGCATTAGGTGATAGGATACTAAAAGGTGCATCTTTAGCGTCCGATGCATTCTTTCCATTTTCAGATTGTGTAGAGGCAGCAGCTGCTGCGGGCATTACAGCCATCATTCAACCTGGTGGGTCCATGAAGGATCAGGAATCCATCGATGCGTGTAACAAGTACGGCATAACCATGGTCTTTACAGGCATGAGACATTTTAAACACTAAGACTAAAAAAAGCCATATTTTATTGGTCATTATTTCAAAGCAAAAAACCTTCACATATGGTTGTTTTATGATATAATTTGTTAGAACCTATAAAACTTATTAGTAAATGGTTAGGCGTCAATTTGACACCTAACCATATATGAAACAATAAAATAGATGGTGTTAGTATTTAGCCATCCCAATAAAATGGAGGTAATGAATATGTTAGTATCTGCAACGGAGATGTTGAGAAAAGCGAAAGCAGGGAAATACGCAGTAGGTCAGTTTAATATCAATAATTTGGAATGGACAAAAGCGGTTTTATTAACGGCTCAGGAGAATAATTCACCGGTTATTTTAGGTGTATCTGAAGGCGCCGGTAAGTATATGGGTGGGTACAATACCGTTATGGGTATGGTCAAAGGTATGATGCATGATTTGAAAATCACTGTACCTGTTGCGGTTCATCTAGATCATGGTTCAATGGATGGTGCCAAAAAATGTATTGAAGCTGGATTTACATCAGTCATGTTTGATGGATCACATTATGACATTGAAGAAAACGTTGCTAAAACCAAAGAAATCATAGAATTAGCTCATTCAAAAGGTATTTCCGTGGAAGCGGAAGTAGGCTCCATTGGTGGCGAAGAAGACGGTGTCATCGGAACTGGTGAAATTGCAGATCCACAAGAATGTAAAAGAATTAATGATCTTGGCGTAGATATGTTAGCCGCAGGTATTGGAAACATTCACGGTGCTTACCCAGAAAACTGGGCAGGTCTTAGCCTAGATACACTTGAAGAGATTCAAAAGTTAACAGGCGATCGTCCTTTAGTACTACATGGCGGAACAGGTATTCCGGATGCGATGGTAAGAGATGCCATCACCCTAGGTGTATCCAAAATCAATGTAAATACAGAATGTCAATGGACTTTTGCAGCTGCAACCAGAAAATATATCGAAGAAGGCAAAGACAAAGTGGGAAAAGGTTTTGATCCACGTAAGTTACTAGCACCAGGCTTTGAAGCTATCAAGGCAACCGTAAAAGAAAAGATGATTTTATTTGGATCAATCGACCAAGCATAATCGTTAGATGATTTAGCATAAAAAGGAGTAGATCTTTAGGATTTACTCCTTTTTTGAGCCATAATAAAAGATCTTATAAGACATTTGAGGGCGCAATTAGGACAAGATGGAAGAGGCTACAGGGCCTATATGTATACACGTTTTTTTGTTGGTATAACGCTAATCTTTATGTTAAAATAGTAGTATGTAGTCTAGGCTTTATGTTAACACAAAGTAGAACAGACGCGTAATAGAAGGGAGAGATTAAAATGGCAACTAAAGAATTAGTGGGCTTGCTACTTGCAGGCGGACAAGGCAGTAGGTTAGGCGTATTGACATCTTCAACTGCAAAGCCAGCCGTTCCATATGGTGGTAAGTTTAGAATCATTGATTTTCCTTTAAGCAATTGTATCAATTCAGGTATCGATACGGTAGGTGTTTTTACTCAATATGAACCCTTAGAGTTGAACGCCCACATCGGCATTGGTAAGCCTTGGGATTTGGATCGTAATAATGGTGGCGTAACAATTTTATCACCCTATTTAAGGTCGGAAAACAATGACTGGTTTACCGGAACAGCTAACGCGGTTTACCAAAATATTCATTATATTGATAAGGTAGCACCAGAGTATGTGGTGATTCTATCAGGTGACCATATTTATAAAATGGATTACGCTAAAATGTTGGCAGCACACAAGAAAAATGAAGCGGATGCGACGATATCCGTTTTTGAAGTACCAATTGAGGAAGCCAGCCGTTTTGGTTTAATGAATACAGATGCGACGAATCGCATTCTTGAGTTTGAAGAAAAACCGGCTCAACCTAAGAGTAATCTAGCATCCATGGGTGTCTATATATTCACATGGGATATTTTGAGAGAATACTTAATTCGTGACGATGATAATGAATTGTCTGAAAAAGATTTCGGTAAAAACATTATTCCAATGATGCTTGAAGAAAACAAAAGGATGTTTGCTTATGCTTTTGAAGGCTATTGGAAAGATGTTGGTACCATTCAGTCCTATTGGGAGTCTAACATGGATTTGATTGAACGTGTACCAGAATTTAATTTATTTGACCACAATTGGAAGATTTATACAACCAATCCGGTCATGCCAGCTCATTATATTGGTCCAAAGGGAAGTGTCAAAAAATCAATTGTTGCAGAAGGATGTATGGTTTATGGAACAGTTAGAAACTCAATTATTTTCCCAGGCGTTATTATAGAAGAAGGTGCATACGTAGAAGATTCTATTATTATGTCCAACGCAGTCATTGGTAAGAATACTAAGATTTATAAAAGTATTCTTGCAGAAAAAGTGGTTGTAGGAGAAGGCGTGGAAATGGGTGTTGGCGAATTGGTGGTTAATACAATTAAACCGGATATTTATAACACAGGCATTAATGTTATTGCTGAAAGTGCTTTTATACCGGACCAAGCTATACTTGGGAAAAATGTCGTTATCCACAAATGCGTCGATGCCTCGGACTATGCTACATTGAACATAGCTTCCGGAGGAACAGTATTTAAAGGAGGTACGAGACATGAGTAGAGCTTTAGGAATCATTATTACAGGTGGACGAAAAGAAAGCATGAAAGAGTTGGTAGCAAAAAGGTCTGTATCAGCAATACCGGTAGGTGGAAAATATAGGGCTATCGATTTTGTTCTATCCAATATGATTAACTCAGGCATTGACAAAGTTGGTGTTGTTACGCAATACAGTTTCAGATCGCTTATGGATCATCTGGGTGCTGGTAAAGAATGGGATCTTGATCGAAGGAACAATGGTCTATTCATGTTTCCGCCCTATTTAGCAGGAGAGAATTCAGGCTGGTATAGAGGTTCGGCGGATGGCATGTACAGTAATATTTCTTTTTTGAAGCGAAGCACAGATGAGTATGCCATCATAGCGACAGGGAACTGTATCTATAGAATGGACTTTAATCTATTGGTAGATGCCCATGAAAAGCAGGAAGCAGACATTACAATCATGTACCGAGATATGTCGGATCTTGACCCGGTCGAGCTTAAAGAATTTGGTATCATTAAACTTGACGATCAGGGACGTGTTATTGATCTTAGAGAAAAACCTCAATCACCAGATGGTAAAATAGCATCACTTGGGGTATATATTATGAAGCGCACATTGCTCATTGAACTTCTTGAAGAGAGTGAAGCTCATGGCCATTATGACTTTGTTAAAGATATTTTGATTCGTAAGTTAAACAAACTCAATATAATGGGATATGAATATAAGGGCTATTGGCGTTCACTAAGTTCAATATCCATGTTCTATAACTGCAATATGGATATGATTGAACCGGAAGTTCGTCAAGAATTATTCAATACGGATGGTAAGGTCTTTACAAAGGTTAAAGATGAGACACCTACGAAGTATAATGAAGAAGCAGTGGTCAACCATTCTATTGTTGCAGATGGTTGTATCATCGAAGGTGAGGTTTATAACAGTGTTCTATCAAGGGGCGTAAAAATTGGTAGAGGTGCAGTTGTTAGAAACAGTATTATTATGCAAGATACGGTGATAGAACCCAATGCAAATCTAGACTATGTCATCCTAGACAAAGAAGTAACAGTCAAAGAAGGCAAAGCCTTAAAAGGGGAGCGAAGTTTCCCGATTATTGTAGGCAAACATATGGAAATCTAACAAATAGGTTTTGTGTCAAAGCAGGGTTAAACCTAATGTGTAATGTGATGATCAGGGTCTCTAGGCGAATAAAGCTTAGAGACTTTTTTAGTTGTTTTTTGAAGTGATCGCTTTTGTGTCATCTCAACTTATCCAAGGATAATTAAGACTACTCGGAATACTATATTAGGCCAACACCGACCATGAAGTTCCTGGAAGCAGTGTGTATAATAAAGTTTTCCAACACTGCAAAAGATTTTAAACTTCCTTAATAATTAGCAAGACAAATA
>NZ_JARGDP010000039.1 GCF_029210395.1 Petrocella sp. FN5
ATACATATGGACCAAAACGAGAAAGCAATACGAAAAGATGAAAGAAAAAAACAAAGACGGAAAAAATGGTCTAAAAAGCTACTGTTTATTTTATTAATTGTTATTATTGTTTTATTAATACTCATAGGAAACGGCTATTTAGGCATTAGCCCATTTAGGTTCTATGGGGACGGTGATGGGCCTTTGAAAATATCCTATGAGTCGGATGAGACCATAGAAGATGCAAACATACAAACGCTAGAAATAGTGGTCAACGCTTCAGAATTTGAATATGATGAAAAAACCCATAACTTAGAAGAAATCAAAGCATTGATACAAGAAAACATAGTGGAGGGTGGTCAAGTGACTCTGGTCGATCGCTTTGCAACAAGTAGAGATTTTGATGCATTGGTGAAGTGGTTGGATGAAGTAAATATCAAATATAACGTAACGGAAGACTATGAACAATGATTAATAGGGTTAAGGTGTTTGTTTAATAAAAACGTTAAAAGAGTAACGAATTAAAGTAAAAAATCAAGGTTGAATAAACTGTTGACAAGGCGTAACAATCTTGATACAATAAGTGAAACAAAAATGAATTGTCAGACAAATGCAATGATGGAGCAATGGTTATTTCATCGTAGATTCAGAGAATCGATGGTTGGTGAAAATCGATACTACAGTTATATCCAAATCACTCTTGAGCTTTTTCGCAGAACGATCAGTAAGTGAAAACGGTAAGCCCCGTTATAGGCTAAGATTTGATAGAATCTTATAAGTGGTCGGTAAAGCGGCAACTAGGGTGGTACCGCGTGAGTGTTCACGTCCCTACAGTATACTGTAGGGACGTTTTTTATTCTCTACAAGTCTTACTTTCATAATATATTAAGCATGGTAAAAGCAAAAAGCATATGATATAATAGCATTATTTAGCACATTAATACGCTAAACACGAATATAAAAGTGAACTATTTAGGTATGAAGTCCAAATACCTGATCATAAGAGGAGGAATAGGAATGAGTAGACATGTATTATCAGTATTGGTGAGTAACCATTCAGGCGTTTTAAGTCGCGTTGCAGGGTTGTTCAGTCGCAGAGGCTTTAACATTGACAGTTTGTCTGTTGGTGAAACAGAACATCCTGAGATATCAAGGATGACATTGGTTGCCCATGGAGACGATTTGATTATAGACCAGATTACGAAACAACTGGATAAACTCCATGATGTTTTATACATTAAAGAACTGAACTCTGAATTTTCTGTGTATAAGGAATTAGCCCTTGTAAAAGTGAAAGCAGAAAGCAAGACAAGAATTGAGATCATAGGTATCATTGATATGTTTGAAGGTGAAATTATTGATGCTGCAACAGAAGCCATCACCGTTGAAATCACAGGTGACACATCTGAGATTAATACGTTCATTAATTTACTTGAACCCTATGGTATTAAGGAATTAACACGAACTGGATTAATAGCATTACAAAAAGGTAACCATGAAATCAAAGATGACATCAATAAATAGAATGAGCGTATACCTTTGTGTAAAACGCTTCGATATTAATGGAGGAATTAAAAATGGCAAAAATGTTTTATGAATCGGACTGTAATTTATCCTTATTAGATGGAAAAACGGTAGCTGTAATTGGATATGGCTCACAAGGTCATGCCCATGCTCGTAACTTAAAAGATTCAGGTGTTAATGTTGTGGTAGGCTTATATGAAGGTAGTAAATCGTGGCCGATTGCAGAAAAAGACGGATTAAAAGTGGCAACAGCAGCAGAGGCGACAAAAGAAGCAGATGTGATTATGATTTTATTACCCGATGAAAAACAAGGTGATGTTTATAAGCAAGATATAGCGCCAAATCTTGAAGCTGGTAATGCGTTGGTATTTGCACATGGCTTTAACATTCATTACGGACAAATACTACCACCGGAAGATGTGGATGTATTCATGGTTGCACCAAAAGGTCCAGGACACACTGTAAGATATCAATACGAAGAAGGTAAAGGTGTACCATGTCTAGTTGCGATTCACCAAGACGCAACAGGTAATGCAGAAGCGAGAGCTTTAGCTTATGCAGCAGGCATAGGTGGTGCGAGAGCAGGTATCCTTGAGACTACCTTCAAAGAAGAAACAGAAACAGATCTTTTCGGTGAGCAGGCCGTACTTTGTGGTGGTGTTTCAGAACTGATGAAAGCCGGATTTGAGACATTGGTAGAAGCAGGTTATCAACCGGAAAGCGCTTATTTTGAATGTGTACATGAGATGAAGTTGATTATTGACCTTGTCAATAAAGGCGGATTAAGCTTTATGAGATATTCCATCTCAGACACAGCAGAGTTTGGAGATTATTCTATCGGAAAACGTATCATTACAGATGAGACAAAGAAAGAAATGAAAAAAGTACTTGGTGAAATACAAGACGGTACTTTTGCACAACGATGGATACTAGAAAACAAAGCAAACAGACCGGCATTTAATTCAAGAAGAAGAATTGAATCTGAGCTTCAGATAGAAGTGGTTGGTGCGGAGTTAAGAAAAATGATGAGCTGGATGAAATAAGCAATCCTATTTTATGTAAGAGAAAATCTGATAATCACTAGGCATGTGGTTATCAGATTTTTAAAAACAGATACCCAACAAGGCTTGGAGGTATGGCAATGATGATAGAAATATATGATTCAACCCTAAGAGACGGTGCTCAAAGTGAGGGAATCTCTTTTTCGGTCAATGACAAACTGAAGATTGTAAAAGCGCTAGATGATATGGGTATACCATTTATTGAAGCAGGGAATCCGGGATCCAACCCAAAAGATTTGGAGTTTTTTCAAGAAATTAAGCATCTTGAACTCAAGCACTCAGCAATTGTTGCTTTTGGATCAACAAGACGACGTGACATCAAAGTAGAAGATGATGCCAACGTACAATCCATGTTAGCAGCAGGCACCAAACATATTGCGATTTTTGGGAAGAGTTGGGATTTTCATGTTACAGACATCATTAACACGACTTTAGAAGAAAACTTAATGATGATAGAAGAAACCGTTCGTTTTATGATAGAAAAAGGTAAAGAAGTAACCTATGATGCAGAGCACTTTTATGACGGCTATAAGAACAATGAAGCTTATGCTCTAAAAACCCTAGAAGCAGCCTGCAAAGGTGGTGCTAAAAGACTTATTCTTTGTGATACCAATGGCGGATCCCTACCTATGGAGATTTATAATATTACAAAAAAAATAGGCGAGACCTTTAAAGATATGATGATTGGCATTCATGCCCATAACGACAGCGGTGTAGCAGTAGCTAATTCACTGATGGCGGTAGAAGCTGGTGCTGTACAGGTTCAAGGTACTTTTGTAGGTTTTGGTGAAAGATGTGGCAATGCAAATCTTTCAACCATCATTCCGAATCTAGAGTTAAAGATGGGTAAAAAGTGTATTCTAGAAGGTGAACTAGAGAATCTTATGTCATCCGCAAAACTGATTTCTGAGATTGCCAATATAACACCGGATGAGCAAGCACCCTTCATTGGTAGAAAAGCATTTACCCATAAAGGTGGTATGCATATTGATGGGGTTAATAAGAATTCGAAAAGCTTTGAGCACATCGACCCCAGTTTAGTTGGAAATTCAAGAAGATTTTTAATGTCAGAAGTGGCAGGTCGAAGCTCCATACTTAAAAAAATACAAAAGGTAGCACCAGATGTAAAAAAAGACTCACCGGAAACCGGAATAATCATGAAAAAATTAAAAGAACTTGAGCATGAAGGTTATCAATTTGAAGGTGCAGAAAGTACTTTTGAACTGGTCATTCGTAAACACCTTGGTAAATACAAGCCTTTTTTTGAACTGGAAAACTTCAAAACCATGGGAGAACGTCCGGACGCCAGTAGCATATTTAGTGCGTATGCAATGGTGAAAGTCAATGTTGAAGGACAATCCAAAATGGTAGCAGCAGAAGGGGATGGACCGGTTAACGCATTGGATAAAGCCCTAAGAGAAGCCCTAGAAGATTTCTATCCAGAACTTAAAAAAGTACACCTTATTGACTACAAAGTAAGGGTTCTTGACGGAAAAGAAGCCAGTGCAGCTAAAGTTAGAGTACTAATAACATCCACAGATGGTACGAGAGACTGGACAACTGTAGGCGTTTCAACAGATATTGTAGAAGCAAGTCTTATAGCCATGGTGGATTCAATAGAAATAAAACTACTAAAAGACATAGAAGAAAAAATGAAAGCATACATGTAGAAGGAGACCGATATGAACTATAACATAGCAGTAATTAAAGGAGACGGCATTGGACCGGATATTGTTGACCAAGCACTATTGGTGCTAGATCAAGTAGGTGAGAAGTTTGGACATACATTTAAGTATACAGAAGTATTAGCCGGAGGCGCAGCCATTGATGCGGTAGGTCACTCCCTGCCGGATGAGACGGTTACAGTCTGTAAAGCTTCAGATGCAGTGATCCTAGGGGCAGTAGGTGGTCCGAAATGGGACAGTTTAACTAGTGGAGATCGTCCGGAAAAAGCCTTATTAGGTTTAAGAGCTGCGCTCGGTTTGTTTGCTAATATCAGACCGGCCATAATGTACAATGAATTAAGAGACGCCTGCCCATTAAAAGACAGAATCATAGGTGAAGACGGCATTGATATCGTTGTTGTAAGAGAACTGACCGGTGGTATTTATTTTGGCGACAGAGGTCATGGCTTTGGTGATATGGGTGAATACATGTATGATACCATGAAGTATTCAGAGAAAGAAGTTGAGAGAATAGCCATACGTGCTTTTGAGATTGCGAGAAAAAGAAATAAAAAAGTAACCAGTGTGGATAAAGCCAATGTGCTTGACAATTCCAAGCTTTGGAGAAAAGTTGTTGAAAAAGTAGCCCTTGATTATCCGGACATTGAATTAAACCATTTATACGTAGACAATGCAGCCATGCAGTTGGTTATTAATCCAAAACAATTTGATGTCATCGTAACCGGAAATATGTTTGGTGACATATTATCAGATGAAGCAAGTATGATTACCGGATCTATTGGTATGTTGCCATCTGCAAGTCTTGGAGAAAGCGGTATCGGCATGTATGAACCGATTCATGGCTCAGCACCGGATATAGCAGGACAAGACAAAGCCAACCCAATTGCAACCGTTTTATCCGTAGCTATGATGCTGAGATACTCTTTTAATCTTGAAGCAGAAGCGGATGCCGTAGAACAAGCTGTTGCAAAAGTCCTTGAAGCCGGAAATAGAACCGGAGACATTATGAGTAAAGGCTGTACCTTGGTCGGTACTCAGAAAATGGGTGCTTTACTGCTTGAACATCTATAGGCTTGCAAGTCTATGTATAAGCGTATATAATATAAGTGATAATAGATATCAATAAAAACATATTAGTGCTTTCATTATAGAAATGGCTAAAGTGTCAAAACAAATAGTTTTGACACTCTAACCATAAATTACGATAATTATTAATAGAATTTTGAGAGGCATGGTGGAAAAAATGAGAAGTGACCAAGTCAAAGGTGGCATTGAGCGCGCACCACATAGATCCCTATTTAAGGCTATGGGTTATACGAACGAAGAAATAAGTAGACCATTAATCGGTATTGTTAATTCACAAAACGATATCGTACCGGGTCATATACATTTAGATACGATAGCAGATGCAGCAAAAACAGGTGTACTCATAGCAGGCGGAACACCTTTGGAGTTTTCTACCATTGCCGTATGTGACGGAATTGCCATGGGTCATGGTGGCATGCACTATTCTTTATCATCAAGAGAATTGATAGCAGACACCATAGAAACTATGGCCTTAGCACATGGATTAGATGCATTGGTATTTATACCAAATTGTGATAAAGTTGTACCGGCTATGTTAATGGCAGCAGCCAGAATTAATGTACCCGCTGTATTTGTTAGTGGTGGCCCTATGTTATCCGTTGAAAAAGACGGCAAATACATCGATCTTAATTCAGTCTTTGAAGCAGTTGGTGCCTATAAAGCTGGGACAATGTCAGAAGAAGAAGTGTATGCATGTGAAGATTCGGCTTGTCCGACTTGTGGCTCTTGTTCAGGTATGTTTACCGCAAACAGTATGAATTGCTTAACAGAAGCTATTGGTATGGGGCTTCCAGGTAATGGAACCATTCCAGCAGTATATTCAGAACGCATCCGATTGGCTAAACAAGCGGGTATACAGGTGATGGAAATGTTAGAAAAGAACATTAAGCCAAGAGACATTATGTCACCAAAAGCTTTTGAAAATGCTTTAACTGTAGATATGGCCTTAGGCTGCAGCACCAATACAATGCTACATCTGCCTGCAATTGCCCATGAAGCGGGCGTAGAACTTAATCTTGAGATGGCCAACATTGTCAGTGCTAAAACACCAAATTTGTGTAAGCTGGCACCGGCTGGTCCCCATCATATACAAGATCTCTATAAGGCTGGCGGTATTCAGGCAGTCATTAAAGAACTGGCCAGTATAGGCCTTATTCATACAGATTTACCAACAGTGAATGGTCGCACGGTTGAAGAAAATATCATGAGGGTCGTTAATCGTGACACAAGTGTTATTCGTCCTGCAAGTGATCCCTATAGTCCAACAGGTGGTATAGCCGTCTTAAAAGGTAACTTAGCACCGGATGGATGTGTGGTTAAGAAATCAGCAGTGTCTCCTGAGATGTTGGTTCATAGTGGACCGGCTAGAGTTTTTGATTCTGAAGATGATGCTATAAAAGCTATTTATTCAGGAAATATTGTTGCTGGGGACGTGGTGGTTATACGCTACGAAGGACCAAAAGGTGGACCGGGTATGAGAGAAATGTTGGCCCCTACATCAGCTCTAGCCGGCATGCAACTGGATAAGCAAGTGGCATTGATGACAGATGGCCGATTTAGCGGTGCCACAAAAGGAGCAGCCATAGGTCATATTTCTCCTGAAGCTGCTGAAGGCGGTAATATTGGTCTAGTCAGAGAAGGCGACGTCATTAAGATTGATATTCCGGCCGGAACGATAGAGTTGGATGTAACCGAACAGGCCTTAGAAGAACGCAGAAAAACATTTGTACCAAAAGCGCCTAAGATTACAACAGGATATGTAGCAAGATACGCAAGACTTGTCACTTCAGCAAGTACAGGTGCAATATTAAAATAGGAGGTATACCATGGAATTAACAGGCTCACAAATATTGATGGAATGTTTAAAAGAGCAAGGTGTAGATACAGTATTTGGCTTCCCAGGTGGCGCCGTATTGTATATTTATGATGAACTCTTTAGACAGAAGGACAATTTTAAACATATACTAACATCACATGAACAAGGTGCGGCCCATGCCGCGGATGCATATTCAAGAAGCACAGGCAGAACAGGCGTCTGTATAGCAACTTCAGGTCCTGGTGCAACCAATTTAGTGACAGGTATAGCCACGGCCTACATGGATTCAGTTCCTTTGGTGGCCATCACAGGCAATGTGCCGGTTAGTCTTCTTGGAAAAGATTCATTTCAAGAGATTGATGTTACAGGTATAACAGCACCGATTACAAAACATAATTATATTGTAAGAGACGTGAACGATCTTGCAGATGTAATTAGGGAAGCTTTTTATATTGCTAATGAAGGACGTCCGGGACCTGTATTAATTGATATTCCCAAAGATGTCTCTATTAATAAAGCACCTTATGAATATAAAGTGCCAAGACCTATTATTAGAGAAACAGAAGCCATTACTCAAGAGGATTTGGAAAAAGTTGTCAAAATGATAGAAGAATCCGAAAAACCCTATATCTTTGCAGGTGGTGGGGTGACAATCTCAGACGCAAAAGAAGAAGCGGTTCATTTTGCAGAGTTGGTCCAGGCACCGGTGACTTGCAGCTTGATGGGTATGGGTGGCTTTCCTGGTCAACACGAACTCTATACAGGTATGATTGGAATGCATGGGACAAAAGCTTCCAATATTGGTGTTCAAAGCTGTGATCTTTTGATTGCCATTGGTGCAAGATTCAGTGATCGTGTTACGGGTAATACGGCCAAATTCGCAATGAATGCAAAAGTTATCCATATTGATATAGACCCAGCAGAAATCAATAAAAATGTAAAGGCAGACCACTTTATTATTGGTGATGTTAAAGAAGTGCTCATGCGTCTAAATACCATGTTACACAAACAACATCATGAACCTTGGCTCGCGGAAATTAAAGAAATCAGTGATAAATTTCCATTGGTTTACCCGGAAGGTTTAACCGGACAATATGCCATAGAAAAGCTCTATGAACTAACAAAGGGCGATGCCATCATCACCACTGAAGTAGGTCAACACCAAATGTGGGCATCTCAGTACTATAAGTTCAAAGATCCTAAGATGTTTATTACATCCGGAGGTCTTGGAACCATGGGCTACGGTACAGGAGCTGCTCTAGGTGCTCAAGCAGGAAATCCGGACAAGTTGGTTGTCAACATTGCCGGTGACGGCAGCTTTAGAATGAACTTAAATGAGATGATAACAGCGGTCAGGTACAACCTACCAATCAAAGTCATGGTCATCAACAACTGTGTATTAGGAATGGTACGACAATGGCAAACTATTTTTTATGACAATCGCTATTCCTTCACCCATTTGACGGACATTAATTATGACAGCTTGGCAGATGCCTTTGGATGTAAGGCGATCAACATAACCACAAAAGAGGATGTTGAGCCTTTACTTAAGAAAGCGCTTGAGATGGAAGGACCGGTCATTATCAACGTGGTCATTCACATGGATGAAATGGTATACCCAATGGTGGCTCCAGGCGCGCCAATTGATGACTTAATAACCGAATAGATGCATCTATTTGCTGGTTGCAATCTAGAACAGACAAATAAATCTATAAGATAATAGAGCAATAAGTCTTTTGGTGAAGTAAACTAAGAGACTTATTGCATTTTCTTCTTCTCAAGGAAAGTCTATGCTATGTAACGATCAAGGAAGTCTTTCCTGCCGGAACAATATCTCTTCGAGATAACGAGGCGTAGCCTCTTTGTTCTTCTCTAGGAAAGACAATGCTATGTTAATGCGTTGAAGCGTCGCATTAACTATCAAGGAAGTTTCCTTTCGAACCGTTCAGAAATATGAGCAGAGCTCATAACGAAGCGAAGCTTCTTTTCTTGTAAGGATAGATAGAAAGTATTTTAATGGAGTAATGGATAATCTAATGCTATAATATAAACGCAATAAAGAAAAAAGTTACGGGATGACGAAAATAATAAAAGATTGGCATGGTTAAGCAATGAAATTTAATGATTTAGGGATTACACCTTCTATATTAGAAGCAATTGGAGAGCAAAAATATACAGATCCCACACCTATTCAAATAGGAGCAATTCCACCTTTATTAGAAGGACGGGATTTTTTGGGGTGTGCCAAAACAGGTACCGGAAAAACAGCAGCATTTGCGATTCCTATATTGCAGCGATTAGCAAAGCAGAATCACAATACGGAAGCTTTTAATAGGGTACAAGCATTAGTTCTGGTACCGACAAGAGAGCTTGCCATACAGATTGGAGAGCGCTTTCAGGCATATGGCAAGTACCTTGAACTACGTACAGGTGTCATTTATGGTGGTATCACACCGAAGCGACATATAAAAGTACTTAAGAGAGAACCGCATATCCTAGTTGCTACACCTGGGCGGTTGTTAGACTTATTTGAACAAGGTTACCTTGATTTGAGTCATGTTGAGATGCTGGTACTAGATGAAGCGGATCGCATGCTTGATATGGGTATGATTAAAGATGTGAAAATAATCCTATCCAAATTACCAAAAAAACGTCAGAATATGATGTTTTCAGCAACCTTGCCCAGTGAAGTGATGAAAATCATTCGTGAAATATTAAAAAATCCGGTGAGCATCAAAGTTAAAAGCAAGGCAACGAAAGTCCCAAAAATAAAACAGGTGCTCTACTATGTAGACGAACCGGATAAAACGTCTTTATTATTGCATTTGCTTAAAGACCTATCTTTTGAGTCGGTTTTGGTATTTGTACGAACCAAAAAGAAAGCAGACAAAATAAGTAAAGCAATCAACAGGCAAAATATAAGGTCAAAGGCGATTCATGGAGATAAAAATCAGTCAGAACGGTTAAAAGCTTTAGAGCTTTTTAAGAAAAAAGAAGCTAGGGTTCTTGTTGCCACAGATGTGGCTGCGCGAGGCATAGATATTGATGGTTTAACCCATGTGATTAACATAGATATACCCAATGTAGCTGAGAGCTATATCCATAGAATCGGACGGACAGGTAGAGCCGGACTTACGGGTACAGCCATTTCGTTTTGTAGCAATCAGGAGATATCTTTTCTTAAAGCAATAGAAAAGCTGCAAAATCAAAGAATAGAAGTTGAGAAAAATAACCCATACCCAATGATGCATCTCATCATCAAAGAAAACAGGAAAAACCATGAATGAAGAAAGATGAATCACCGTTGATTTCCCAATATTGATTCCAAGGGTTTTCAAATCCTTGATTATAGGGTATTATATAGAGTAGTATAGGTGATTTGTTTTTTATAAACAAATCATCAAGAAAGTAGGAAGGGGCACAAAATGGAAGATATGAATAAAGAGCAACCGGAAATTCAGGTTGACTCAGAAAAGAAAGAAACTTTAGAGACACCGATTGATTCTAATGAAGCAGGCGTTGTGGCAGAAGAAGTAGCAGAAGAAGTAGCAGAAGAAGTAGCAGAAGAAACAAATGAAGTTGTAGCAGAAGAAGTAGAAAAAGATGCAACAGATGTTGTAGAAGAGGCACCGGAATCACTTGAATTGGAGACTGAAAGCATGGACGATTATGCTAATGAAATTGATGCTTCCATGAAACGTGTTGGAACAGGTGACATTGTGGACTGTATCATCATCAGTGTGAATGAGGATGAGATCATCGTCAACTTAGACTATGTGGCAGACGGTCTCATTGGTAGAGAAGACCTGCACCTTAAACCGGGCCAACCGATAGGAGAAGTATATCAAGTCGGCGATGAACTTAAGGCGGAAGTGTTAAGTACCAATGATGGTGAAGGCAATGTAAGGTTATCATTAAAAAAGGCAGACCAAATCATTGTATGGGATCGATTAGAAGCACACTTTACGGATAAAACCAGCTTTATGACAACCATCACCGAAGTAGTTAAAGGCGGCGTTTTATCAGACATTAAAGGTGTAAGAGCTTTTATGCCTGCCTCTATGATTTCCGTAGCTTATGTAGCGGACCTGAGTGAATTTGTAGGAAAAGAATTAGAAGTACAAGTGGTTGATTTTGATAGATCAGATCGTAAAGTCATTATTTCTCATAAAGAAATCGACAAAAAAGAAAGAGAAATAGCAAAAGAAAATTTCTTTGAGAATCTAAAAAAAGACCAAGTATTCACCGGAACAGTCAAAAAATTAATGAACTTTGGGGCTTTCATAGACCTTGGTGGTGTAGATGGCTTATTACATATCAATGAAATGAGTTGGAAGCGCATAAAACACCCTTCAGAAGTTATGAAAGAAGGGGATGTTGTTGAGGTTTATGTCAATGAAGTCGACACAAAAAGTCGAAAGATATCTTTAGGGCTAAAGAACATCGATAACAACCCATGGGACAATATATTTGAACATTATGGTATTGGTAAGGTCTATGAAGCAGAGATCGTAAGACTGATGAATTTCGGTGCGTTTGTAAAATTAAACGATGGCATTGAAGGGCTAGTACACATATCAGAGATCAGTGAAGATCGCATTAATCAACCACAAGATGTATTGACAGTGGGTGACAAAGTTAAAGTCAAAGTCCTTAACATTGACAGTGACAAACAAAAAATAGCACTAAGTATTAAAGAAGCAAAGAATGAACAAGCAGCAGTGGACTTAAAGGCATATTCAGATGATCAAGAAGCCACAACAAGCCTTGAAAGTGTATTTGCAAAATTCAAAGATAAATTCAAATAAAGATGAAAAAAGGGTATCAATAGTAGGTTGATAGGAAAAACATTAAAAGCCATCAAGGTTAGACATCTTGATGGCTTTTAATAATCAACGCATACTCTTTTAGTGCTTTTTCTCCTTGAGGACTGATACAATAAACACCGCGTTCAACGTTTTCATACCAGCCATGATGGTTTCTATATAGGATGGTGGTGGACTTCTTGATTCCGGATAAGTGACGAATATCTTTGGTAGTATGGGGTAAGCCATCTTCCAATGTTTTTAAGATTCTTAATGAGGCCTCTTTATAGGCGGTTACAATCTTACCTCGACTTCCGCCGACATTGTAATCGGTATGCCTCGCTTCAAGTTCTTTGAATAGTGTTTCTCTTTTCTTTTTGAAACGTTGTTGACTTAGTTTGATATCCAACAGTTTAGGTTCAAAAGCCACAATCACTTTATTAGGATTAAGAGATGTGTCAACATAAAGAAGGCCAAGTCCAAGTCGCTTAACGAGATGAAGCTTATCCCTAAAGGATTTACCCCTTGTCATGCGACCGGTTGGCTTTGGTATAGCTAAAAAGACATCGTCTGTTAAGCGTTGTCTTTTAGAACCTTGAAGTATGAGTTCGAGATTCAGAGATGTTTTTAACTCGATTGCAACGATATTGTCACCGGACTTGGCAACAACATCAATATCTTTGACTTCACCAAAAACATCATAAGATTGAGATTGAAAAAAAGCTTTTATTGCTGGGTACAGTTCTTTTTCTTCCACGATATTACTCCATTCAAGGTACTATAGCTTGTCGGTCACTAGGAAAGGCTTATGTATTTCACCTAGATTATATCATAATTGTATGCTAATATATACCTTGATACACAACGAAAAGACAACAAAGGCGGTATAGAATGAAGACAATAGATACCTTAAAAAAATCAATGAAAAGTCAGAAGAATCTTGAGGCTACTTTGAGAACAATTGTTACAGAAGGACAGTCTCATTATTTGGAATTCTTAACTTCCAATCTTGTCATGGAATACCTGACATTTATTGAAGTGATAGGTGAAGATGAGACGAAGAAATTAATGGAGAAGGACTTACAATTAAAAGAAATAATAATAGGCATTCAAGAAACCATGTCAGAACCGGAGAAATGGTTGGTTCCATCTATAGAGAAAAAAGAAGCTATCATAGATAGATTAGGTAAGTATAGAGATATCTTATCAGATCAGGTGGCCGTACTCGCAGGTTATGATGACCAGATCAAGCAATACGAATATATTCTTAGAAGAAAATATCCTGAAAGGGAAATATTAGAAAAACATAGTACAGATGACCAATTGGTCATGGAAATAATGGCATATTTATTTGAATATGAAGATAATATGACCATCAACAATCGGATCAAGTCTGTATATGGACAATTACCTATTCGTATGAGTAAAATTAGGTTCCAAGAATGGATTGAACAGGCCTTATTGGGTTTGAAAGGTATACATAAGAAGGATATGGATAATTATCTAATCTATATGGAAGAAACCTATGCGCCTGAATTGGTCAAGGGATATGGCCTAGTAATGACATCCGTTTACGAGGATATAAAAGCATTTGATAAACTGTATGAGAACCATATAGAAGAAGCAGAGGCCTCTAGGTTATTCGAAGGGGTGGAAAGGATTAAAAGATTATTGGAATCCTGTGTAAGTCTTTATACATATGGGGTAAGGGTAATAAATAACATTTTGGGGATTCTTAATTGTTTAGGTAAGGAAAGCCATGAGCAAAAAAAGGCAGTACTAGATTATTTTGTAGAAACCATTAAGTATATGCATAAAAGACGCCACGAAGAGCATATCGTGGATGCAGTTTTAGTCAACCAACTGGATACCCTCAGTATCCGTTTTGAAGACAAGCGTGTGGATAATAGCAGATGGGATGGATTAATCCATGAAATCAAGCAAGGGTATTCAAATGAAATAATTAATCTTAATCTGGCACAAGCAATAGATGGCCTTTCAAAAATATATACGCTCATGTCATCAAGTTACTTTGCACCTCTAACAAACCCATTAGAAGACCTAGAAATTGTAGATACGCCATTATTAATGACACATATAGAAGCCTTCATAAAAAAACTGGAGCATATCAGCCAAAAAGATGGTAGATGGCAAAAACGTGCTCGTATAGCCAATATCCTTAGTGTATTAAATGTATTTCACAAAAGCCCGGAAGAAATTGAAAAATATATCCGGGAAGTAATGGAAGATTGTAAAGACCAAAAAGAGAAAATGGGCTCTATGGCGGCCATTAGAAGTCTCATGATAGAATATTAAAAGGTTGTATTAAGTCAGTTATTTGATATACTAATATTAATATGGGTGTGAAGAGGTGGCTATGTGATGTATATCAATGATATCCTTGAAGATAAAACATTAAGTATAAAAAAAAGACATAAAATATTACGAAAACTGGATACAAAAAAAACCGGCCATAAGTATGTATTTATCATACGCCTTAAGCAGGATGAAAACATGTTAGAAATGGTTAGTGATCGGGAAATAAGTAGGCTCAATGAGCGAAACAAGGCTTTTGTTATAGTCGGCATAGGTAAAAACCGCGAACATGCTTTTGAGTTAATTGAGAAGCTTATGACACATTTGTATAGCCGCTATCAGATTATCGATAATAAGGTAATGGAAAAGGAGCTTCATATATCATGGCCAAACTAAAATATCTACTGCTAGCCTTAACAATATCTGTTGCAATGGTCGTGATTTTGTTCATCGGTTCTCTACAATTGGTTATTTTTAATGAGGTCTTATTTAGATGGCATTATGAAACCCATCAGATTACGGAAACTACTAAAATGACCCTACCTGATTTAATGACAGTAACCGACCAGCTCTTAGATTATATCAAGGATAAAGAAGACCATATGGTCATTGAATCCAAGATAGACGGTATAAACCAAGAAATCTTCGGAGAGCGGGAAAAAGCCCATATGATAGATGTAAAAAACCTCTATATATGGGCAAGGAACATGCAATGGCTCTCATTGTTTCTTGTCGTGATTATTATAGGGTATGGCTGGATGAAATCAAAAATCATGTTATATGAGACGCTATCACGTGTTAAATATGTTATACCCTTATTACTAACAATGATGGTGGGCATTGGGATTTTGTTTGCAACTGATTTCAACAAGTATTTTACCATATTTCATGAACTGTTTTTTTCCAACGATTTATGGTTGTTAGATCCAAAAACTGATATAATGATAAATATGGTACCGGAGATATATTTCTATACGGTCGTCATGATGAGTTTGGCTTTGTTTGTACTAAGTATGATTATAACGGTCGTAGGTATTACAATCATTGGGAAAAGATTTAAGGCATATGCGATGTCGATAGAGCAGAATAAAGAATAAAAGTTGGTGATGGTATGTTGGGGATTGTTTTCATCATTTTGAAAAGCATATTATTAGCACTTCTAGGTTTGGTGCTGCTGTTGCTTATACTGGTTAACATCATTCTATGGGTGCCTATTCGATATCAGGCTTATGGAAGTAAGTATGATGCCATTTTGGCATACGGTAAAGTAGACTATCTTTTTGGTTTGATACGTGTTAGGTTTAGATATGATGGTGACGGCATTCGTTATGAAGTGAAGATTTTATGGTTTAAGGTATATGACTCGACAGTGCCTAGGAAGAATAAGAAAGCCATTAAGAAAAACCCCATAAAGGATACTAAGAAATCCTATCCGGATGAAAAAGAAAATAAGTTAATAGAAGAAAATCCTGTAGAAGAAAAAAAAGAGGTTGTTGCAGAAGTACCCCAAGAATCAAAAGAAACTATAATAGAGACCAAGAACAACAGAAGTAAGGAACAAGCATCTGCAAGTAAAGAACCTATCAAAGATGAAAAGAGCCTCAAATCTAAAAAAGCTAAGAAAACAAAAAAGCAAAAAAAAGCAAAAAATGGAAAATCCGAACCATCCCTTTGGGAGCAAATCCAATCAGGTATAGAATTATTAAGAAGTGAAAAGCACAAAGGTGTACTGAAGTTTGTATTAGGTAAAGTATATAAGATGATCAAATCAATATTACCCAGACATATAGAAGCGGATATTATATTTGGCTTCGATGATCCGGCTACAACAGGACTTGTACTAGGCGGTGTATCTATGTTCTATCCTTGTTATGGTAAGACGGTCGTCATCATACCTAATTTTGAAGAGGTCATGTTTGAAGGTGATATAAAAATCAGAGGAAAGATTGTAATTGGTGTCATTGTGTATTATGGCCTTCGTGTCATTATTGATAAGAGAGTAAGAAGCATCATAAAAGCGGTTAGATAAGAGAAAAGAGGAGGTAATTATATGGAATCAAATTTTAGAAACACAGTAGAATCATTGTTTAGTGGTATGGAGAATTTTATATCCAGTAAGACCGTTGTCGGGGAACCGATCAACATTGGGGATACAATTATATTACCCTTGGTAGATGTATCTTTTGGTGTCGGCGCCGGTGCATCAGAAGCCAAAAAAGCAGATGGCCCACAAGGTGGCGGTGGTGGTGGACTTGGTGCCAAAATAAGCCCAAGTGCCGTTTTAGTCATCCAAGGTGGTCATACCAAGCTCGTCAACGTTAAGAATCAAGACAGCTTAACCAAGATCATCGACATGGTCCCGGACATCATGGACAAATTCGCAGCCAAAGATCGCAAAAAAGAAGACAAAATAAAGGAAGTATAATAGATTAATCTACAAGCAAAATAACATCATAATCGAATAATAAAAAAGCACCTAATGATCAGATAATCCATTCTAATCATAAGGTGCTTTTATTTTATTATATCTATTAAAAAGTCTCTAATCTTTTCGCTCCAAGATTTAGCTGACTTCATAGAAAGATAGACTCCATATATAAGCTAAAGTTACCAATTACATCATTATAAGCCAACATCGACCATGAAGTTCCTGGAAGCAGTGTGTATGGTGGAGCAAGTCAGCATGGATGCTGACCGTCGACTTTTGGTGCATGGATGCACCAATCGGAGACCGTAATCATACACACTGTGGAAGGGTTTTCATGGGACCTACTTCAACTATATAGTTTTGATGCTTTAATCATACATTAAACCTAAAAAGAATAACATCGCCATCTTTAACAACATATTCTTTTCCTTCAATTCTTACAAGTCCTTTTTCCTTTGCAGCCACCAAACTACCGGTTTTAACAAGGGCTTCATAAGCGATGATCTCAGCTTTAATAAACCCTCTCTCAAAATCAGTATGAATCTTTCCGGCTGCACCGGGTGCTTTTGTACCACGGGTGATGGTCCAAGCACGGGTTTCTTGTTCGCCGGCAGTAAGATAGCTTATTAAGCCAAGTAGTTCATAACTTGCAGCCACTAACTTGTCAAGACCGGATTCATGAACACCTAAGTCGTCTAAGAATTCTTTCTTCTCATCTTCATCCAGTTCGGCAATTTCTTCTTCTATTTTTGCACACAAAACGAAGATGCTTGAACCTTCTGCAATAGCCCAATCTTTTACAGTTTGAACATAATGGTTACTAACGCCATCATCCAATAAGTCGTCTTCGCTTACATTGGCAGCATAGATTACCGGCTTATTGGTCAGCAAATTCAGACTGGCAACAAAAGCAAGATCATCATCATGATCAAACTCGATGGCTCTAACAGAGACACCTTCTTCAAGTTTTTCTTTGAGTGTGTTTAAGACTTCTAATTCCTTAGCAACCGTCTTGTCCATTTTGGCGAGTTTGGTGGACTTGGCAATGCGTCGATCTACCATCTCCATATCAGAAAAAATCAATTCTAGATTAATGGTCTCAATGTCTCTTACAGGATTTACCTCACCATCTACATGAACAACATTGGTGTCTTCAAAACAACGTACCACATGGACAATTGCATCCACTTCACGAATGTTGGATAAAAACTTGTTCCCAAGACCTTCGCCTTTACTTGCGCCTTTAACAAGGCCTGCAATATCCACGAACTCTATTACAGCAGGAACGATTTTTTTTGAACTATATAAGTCAGAGAGTACCTTTAGCCTAGGATCAGGCACAGTAACGATGCCTACATTGGGGTCAATAGTACAAAAAGGGTAGTTGGCAGATTCAGCACCTGCTTGAGTTAAAGAGTTGAACAATGTACTTTTTCCTACATTGGGCAACCCAACGATTCCTAATTTCATGAGGGTATTCCTTCCTTTGCAACAAAAAATTGACGGATTTTGAGCAGCTAAATGATTCGCCCATATCCTTGGTCAATTATATCACAAAAAGATGTTTTGTCTACTCCTAACCCATTTATTGCTCTTGCATTCTGAGAAAAATTCCTATATAGTGATGGTTAAGTTATTAAAACGACATAGTTTTAACCCTTTATGATAAAGAAAATAATAGTCAAAGAAAAAGGAGATCCTTATGAATCAACCAGATATAATATTTGCAAAATTAGGAATAGAATTTGCCCATATAGAGCCTGTAGCTTTTGAAGTTTTTGGTATAGCCATATATTGGTACGCGTTGTTAATATGTGTAGGTTTCATTGGTGGCTTATTAATACCAATGTCAATAGCCAAGAAAACCGGACAAAAGTCAGATGATTATGTTGATTTTTTTATGTATGCTTTAATTGCAGCAATTGTAGGTGCTAGATTGTATTATGTGGCCTTTGAATGGGATGCCTATAAGAATGACCTTATCAGTATCTTAAACATTAGAGAAGGCGGATTGGCCATCTATGGTGGAGTTATAGCCGGCATATTGACACTATATATCTTTACAAGAATTAAGAAGTTAGATTTTAGAGTGATGTGCGATACGGCTGCACCGGGACTGATTTTTGGACAAATCATTGGACGGTTTGGTAATTTTATGAATATGGAGGCGTTTGGGGGCTATACCGATAATATTTTCGCCATGAGTATGAAGGTCGCTAAGACAAAATATATTCCGGATGCAGTCATAGACAAAATGCTTACTATAAACGGTGCAGAATATATTCAAGTTCATCCCACATTTTTATATGAGTCTATGTGGAATCTAGTCTTGCTCATCCTTATATTGCTATACTTTAAACATCGTAAATTTAAAGGTGAGATTGCCTTGTTATACCTTTTCGGTTATGGCTTAGGAAGAGCATGGATTGAAGGGCTTAGAACCGATCAATTGATCATAGGCAATACAGGTATACCGGCTTCTCAAGCCCTTGCAATACTACTTGTAGTTGGATCACTAGGTATTATGATCTACAACCATATTAAGCTGCGTAAAACGGCCTAATACAAGATGTAGTGGTTAATTTGAAAAAGTATGTCATCTTACCCCAACTTATAGTATATTGTTAAGCATAAGTTGTGGCTTCTTCCTAATAAAGATTAAGAGTTTTGGGCTTTTATGTGATAGAATTATTGGAGAATAACTATTAACAAAGGGAGAAATGTGCAATATATACAAAAAAATACAAATATTTTATATAAAATGACAAATTCTGAAAAGAATTCGTCATTTTTTTTAAATGAAAGGCTTGTAATTCCGATTAAATTACTATATTATTACATTAAGTGGTTATTTGTGGATGAAAGTGGCTATAAGTGGCTAATAAAATTGTAATAGGTAAGTAGGTGGAGTGATGTTCATTGGTGAATACAACCATTCAATTGATGAAAAAGGTCGTGTACGAATACCTAAGAATTTCAGAGATGAACTTGGCGAGACTTTCTATTTAACGAAAGGCTTCGACAAGTGTTTATTTGTATTCTCAGAAGATCAATGGCATGCATTTCAAGGCAAATTAGGAGAAAATCAATTAAAAAGCAAAGACTTTAGAAAAATACATAGATTTTTCACAGGTTCAGCGATGGCTTGTGTTCTAGACGGACAAGGCAGAGCGATGGTAAGCCCTTCACTAAGAACATTTGGTGAATTAGATAAAGATGTAGTGGTAATTGGTGTCGGATCTAGAATTGAAATATGGGCAAAAGAGATATGGGATAAATATAAAGATGAAGAATTAGAGGATGTTAGTGATTTGGCAGATTCATTAGAAGGTCTAAACCTATAGAAAAAGAGTATTGTAAGTGAGAGAGGGTGGCATCACATGGCATTTAAACATAAATCCGTATTGTTAGACGAATGTATTGAAGCCTTAGAAATTAAACCGGATGGCATCTATGTAGATGGTACTCTAGGTGGTGCAGGTCATGCCAGTGTCATCTGTAGTAAGCTAAATGAACAGGGCAGGCTCATTGGCATAGACCAGGATGAAGCAGCCATAGCTCATAGTCAAGACCAATTAAGGCATGTAGCCAATCAAGTTAATATTGTTCGAAGTAATTACAATAACTTTAACACAATTATAAAAGAACTAGGCATAGAGGGTGTAGACGGTATTCTTCTTGATTTGGGCGTATCTTCATTTCAATTAGATACAGCTGATCGAGGATTTTCTTATATGCAAGATGCACCCCTTGATATGCGTATGGATCAAAGGCAGAAAAAAACAGCGAAAACGATTGTTAACGAGTATTCCTATCAGGCATTGACGAAGATTCTTAGGGTCTATGGAGAAGAAAAGTTTGCAAACAACATAACCAAGCATATTTTAGAAGCCAGAGCGATTAAGCCAATTGAAACGACCTATGAATTGGTAGAAATCATAAGAAAGTCTATACCGATGAAATTTCAAAAGACAAGTGGTCACCCTGGAAAAAGGACATTTCAAGCCATTCGAATAGAGCTCAATGAGGAATTGGCAGTACTTGAGAATACCATACAAGATATGATTGATGCCCTAAATCCTGACGGTAAGCTTTGTATTATAACTTTTCATTCTCTTGAAGACCGAATTGTAAAACAGATTTATAGAGAAAATGAAAATCCATGTACCTGTCCAAGTAGCTTTCCCATTTGTATTTGTGGTAAAAAGCCCACTGGCAAAGCGACACCAAAAAAACCAATTCTTCCTTCAGATATAGAAATGGAAGAAAATTCAAGAAGCAAAAGCGCAAAATTGAGGGTATTTAAAAAAAGTGGAGGTGACCACAATGGGTAAGAGGTACCAAAGAAATAGGGAAACTTATGTTGTTGGTAGTAATGCTGTAGCCTATAAGCAAACATTAAATCATCAAGAAATAGCCCCAGTGGCACCGGTTGAAACAAAATATAGGAAAAAGAAAGCTGCAAGTATCAATCCGGCGTGTACATTTATTTTGGCTTCTGTTATAATAGCTGTGTCTATTGTTTGCGTGTTTATGTTAAAAGCTCAATTTTCAGTTGTGGACACATCCAAACAAATTATGACACTCAAAAACGAACTTAATGAAATCAGAAGAACAAATGCGAATATTACAGCTGAAATCAATGAAACAATGAACTTATATGAAATAAAGCGTATAGCGATGGATGAATATGGTATGGTCTATCCCAAAGGCATAGATGTTATTGACCTTGAACCGGCACCCGCCAGCTATACTGTTCAGTATAGTTCTATTGAATTACCTAAAGACGATAAGGTGACTTTTGGCAATATGTTGGCATTTATAACAAGGGGTTGGTAATATGAAAAAGCAACGATCAATTCAATATTTAATGAAAAGCAGAAGCATACTGCTTTTCATTATTTTTATTTTACTATTTATTTTTCTAGGCTATCGAATTGTATATATTAATATCATTGATGACCAGCAATACAAGCAATCCGTGTTGGCCCAACAGATTAACAATCTAACAGATACAAACAATCAGATTATACCTAAAAGAGGGTCGATTCTAGATAACAAAGGCATTCCTTTAGCTGAAAGCCATAAGATTTATAATGTTATTTTTGATCCGGCTGTCATTACTCAACATAAACAGGAAGTAATTGATTATACATTAAAGCTACTTGGAGATACCCTTGAGGATGTGACGGTTGAACAATTGTCTAAGCTTCTCGTTGATCGCAAAAGAAGTCATTATGAGATTATAGCCAGAAAGCTTACATATATGGATATTCAACCTATTGAAGAGGCTCTAAAAGAAGGCCTTATCAAAGGTGTAGCTTTCGAAGAACAATATCAGAGGACCTATCCCTATAACACACTGGCTTCAGATGTCATTGGTTTCTTAAGGTCAGATGGCGAAGGATTATGGGGTATAGAAAAGACTTATAACACATATCTATCAGGGACAATTGGTAGGCGTTTTGGTTCTGTTGACGGACAAAATAGATTTAATCAAGAAGATATTGTTGCAACAAGAGGTTATAACGTGGAATTGAATCTGGATTTTACAATTCAGACTTACATAGAAGAAGCAATTACAAGATTCTATGAAACAGAAGAAGCCTTATCCGTTAGAGTGGTTATTATGAATCCTCAAAATGGAAAGATTCTAGGCATGGCTTCTTATCCTAACTTCGACTTGAATAATCCGTATGACATGAGTCACATATTGGATGAAGAGACCTTAAATGCCATGACCACACAAGAAAAAAGTGATTTTCTAAACACCTTGTGGCGAAATGGCTCCATATCAAAATCATATGAGCCCGGATCAACCTTTAAGCCATTTACCTTTGCGATGACCCTAGAAGAATATATTCTAGATCCCCACGAGCATGATTTTTTATGCAACGGTTATAAGGTACCTTATCAGGGGCAGGCACCGATTTATTGTTGGAAGCGAACAGGACATGGCCATCAAACCATTTATGAAGCAATGAGTAATTCTTGTAACGTTGCTTTTATGGATATGGGTGAAGCCATAGGAAGAGAGTTCTTCTATAATTATCAGCGTATGTTTGGTTTTGGGGCGGTGACCAATATTGATTTGTTTGGTGAAGAGAGTTTCCGAGATTTGGTCTATAGCTATGATCAACTGAATCCGGTAGAGATACAAACAAGTGCCTTCGGACAAGGTTTCCAAGTAACACCAATTCAATTGATTGCAGGATTTTCTTCCTTAATAAATGGTGGTTATTTGTATGAGCCACAATTAATGCGCCGTATTGTTTCAGAAGAAGGACAGCTGATTGTAGAAAACAAGCCAAAGTTACAAAGAAAAGTTATTTCAGAAGAGGTTTCTTTTGAGACAAGTACTGCCCTTAGACATGTTGTGGATGAAGGAACAGGACAAGGTGCTAAGGTTGAGGGCTATTCTATAGGCGGGAAAACAGGAACCGCAGAAAAAGGCAATAGAGAAACAAAAGACTACATTGTCTCATTTATCGGGTTTAGCCCCGTGGTATCACCAGAAATCGTTACACTTGTGGTGGTTGATGATCCAGTAGGTATTGATGTAAACAGTCGTTATGCTGCAAGGATTTTTAAAGATATTATGGAAAATGTACTGCCTTATTTGAGAGTAACAAAGGAATATGAAGCAGAAGTTCCGGAAGTCATTGTTGAAACAGTAGAAAGCCCGGACGAAAATGGTGTTGAAGCCAATGAAGAAAATGTAGAAACTTTAGAAGAAGAAGAAAATGAAGATCCAGAGGAAACAAGAACAGATTAAGAAAAACGACTAGATGATAATTAGATCAGATCAACATAAAAATTATATCGGAGGAAACCATGAAATTAGCTGGATTATTAGAAAATTATACATATGAAATCCTACAAGGAGAACCAAGTGTTAATATCAAGTCGATTCATCATGATTCTAGACGTGTTGAAAGAGGGGCCTTATTTATTTGCATAGAAGGTTTAGAATCAGATGGCCATCAATATATTCAAAAAGTCATTGAACAAGGTGCCGTTGCAATCATCGTTACCAAAGAAGTAGAAATCTATGACAACGAAATATTGGTTATTAAGGTACATGATGCAAGAGAGACTTTGGCTCATTTGGCAACACGGTTTTATAATCGACCGACCAGTCAGTTTGGTTTGATTGGTGTAACAGGCACCAATGGGAAAACGTCTACAGTTAACTTAATAGAAAGAATCCTACGCCATAGCAATAAGAAAACGGGTTTGATTGGAACAATAGAGAATAAAATCGATGATGAAATCATACCAACAGCACACACAACACCGGATGCGCTAGAACTTCAACAGCTCTTTGCTAAGATGGTGGAAGCCAACGTCAATGATGTGGTTATGGAAGTGTCTTCCCATGCTCTTGATCTAAAAAGGGTATGGGGTGCGGAGTTTGATATTGCAGTCTTTACCAATCTCACTCTGGACCATCTGGATTATCACAAGACGATGGAAGCCTACAGAGATGCTAAGTTAAAACTATTCATGATGGCAAAAGATGCCGTTATTAATATAGATGACCCAGTTGGGTCCTATATTATAGAAAAAGCTAAACCAGAGCGGGTAATAACGTACAGCTGTTTGAATAATCAAGCGGACTTGTTTGCTGGAGATATCCATATTGACATTAAAGGCACACATTTTCTGTTGAATCATCATGAGAAGGCCTACAAAGTTGATATACAAACACCGGGGCGTTTTAGTGTCTATAATGCACTCGCAGCTATAGGTGCAACCCTACTTAGGGGTGTGGCTATAGAAAAGATTATCCAGGCTCTGAGCAAGGACAGTATCATTGAAGGTCGGTTTGAAGTCATAGAGAGCAAAGCTGGCTACCATGCAATTGTGGACTACGCTCATGCACCCGACGGTCTTGAAAATGTGCTAAAAACCATTCGAGAATTTGCCAAAGCTAGAGTTATTACCGTATTTGGCTGTGGTGGAGACAGAGACCGATCAAAGCGTCCGATTATGGGCCGTATAGCTGCAAGTTACTCAGATTATATAGTTATAACATCGGACAACCCTAGAACA
Organism: Petrocella sp. FN5; assembly: GCF_029210395.1. Lineage (GTDB taxonomy): Bacteria > Bacillota > Clostridia > Lachnospirales > Vallitaleaceae > Petrocella. Next base: position 24,756 of record NZ_JARGDP010000039.1, read on the forward strand.
GAAGATCCTCACACCATTATGGATGAGGTAGAAGCCGGTGTGAAACCACTGAGTAAAACTTATGTCCGTATAGAAGATCGTGTAGCGGCCATAAAGCATGGGTTAGATGTTGCAAAAAAAGATGATATTATCCTTGTTGCCGGAAAAGGCCATGAAGATTATCAAATCATTGGAAAAACAAAGATACATATGGATGACAAAGAGATTATTAAGTCTCATATTCAGGAGGCT
>NZ_JARGDP010000004.1 GCF_029210395.1 Petrocella sp. FN5
TCTCAAATAAAAACCATTTAAGTTTTACGATAACCATCTTTGAATTCATACCTAAAAGTGTTACAATTAAAAAAACACATACTATGTCAAGGATTAGGAGGCAGCAAGATGAGTTCAAAAACATTTATCATTCTAAAACCGGATGCTCTTGAGAGAGGTCTCGTCGATCAAATTACCGGTCGCTTTTTGAAAGCCGGCTTTCAAATCGAGCACATTCATTATCGTGTTGTCGATTACAGATTAATTAAAGAACATTATAAAGAAGTCATCTTAAGAGAAGGTGAAGGATTTAAGGATTGGTTAAAGACTGCCTTTGTTGGCAAACCAACTATACCTATGATTTTAGGCCATGATTCTGATGATGGCATCACCATTGCAAGAGAACTTATTGGTCATTATCGTCCTGATCGTGCTAAACCCGGTACAATAAGACACGATTATGGTATCCCAGTGTTAGACCCTTCTCTACCCAGTATGAATTTGGTTCATGCCAGTGATAGTCAAGATGCCTATAATAAAGAAAAAAACTTATGGTTTAAAGCCACTTTATATTAATGAATACTTCATGGTAAATAAATAGCAATATAACTTGACAAGATATTCTGCTTGTAATATTATATTATTATAATATATGATTTAAATGATTTATGCTTATTAGTTAAACATTTGTCAATCAAAGAAAAGAGGTCACTTATGAATAAAAAAGTTCTAATTGTTGGCGGTGTTGCAGGCGGTGCAACAACTGCTGCGCGTCTTAGACGCTTGGATGAAAATGTACAAATTATCATTTTTGAAAGAGGCGCCTATATCTCCTATGCCAATTGTGGTTTACCCTACTATATCGGCGGTACCATTAAAGATAGAGATGATCTCATGGTTCAAACCCCTGAGGCTATGCAAACACGGTTTAAAATTGACATCCGAACAGAAAACGAAGTCATCGCTATTGATCCCGTAAGAAAAACCGTGACCGTTTTGGATATCAAAACGTCAACAAAGTATGAAGAATCTTATGATGAGCTCGTTCTTTCCACCGGTTCCACCCCTATTAAGCCGCCTATTCCCGGCATTAAGAGCAACAATATCTTTTCATTGTGGAACATACCAGACACCGATAGAATCAAATCTTATGTAACTGAACATGATATTAAGAAAGCAACGGTCATAGGCGGTGGCTTCATCGGTATAGAAATGGTTGAAAACCTTCATGATCTAGGTATTGAAGTTACACTTGTCGAAATGGCTGACCAAGTTATGGCGCCACTGGACTTTGAGCTGGCTCAATTGGTTCATAGCCATTTATCTTCTATGGGTGTTCATCTATACTTAAAAAATGGTGTTAAAGACTTCCATTATGATAAAGGCATCACAACTATTTCCTTACAAGATGGTACCCAGATAGAAGCCGACATGGTCATTCTAAGTATTGGCATCTCACCAAATAGTGAACTTGCCAAAGCCGCTGGTTTAGAAGTCAATTCAAGAGGTGGTATTGTTGTCGATCAACATCTTCGTACTTCTCAGCCATCAATATATGCTTTAGGTGACGTTATTGAAGTGGATGATTATGTTACCCATGGCAAGACCATGATTCCTTTGGCCGGACCTGCTAATAAACAAGGTCGTATTGTTGCGGATAACATATGTGGTCGTGACGCCATTTATGAAGGTAGTCAAGGTACCAGTGTGGCTAAAATATTCGACTTAACTGTAGCGACAACAGGCATTAATGAAAAGTCACTCATAGGTGCCGGCAAAAAATACGGACATGATTATTTGATGACCATCATACAACCTAAGTCACATGCCGGTTATTATCCCGGTAGTTTCCCTATGACCCTCAAGGTTATTTTTGATTTGGACGGCAAAATACTAGGTGCACAAAATGTTGGGGTTGATGGTATAGAAAAACGCATCGATGTCATAGCCAGTGTTATGCGTTTTGGTGCTACCGTCTATGACTTACAAAGGCTAGAACTTGCTTATGCACCACCTTACTCATCTGCAAAAGATCCCGTTAATATGATTGGGTATGCAGCAGAGAACATACTCAACAAAGACCAGGATGTTTTCTTGTGGAGAGATATAGATAAACTTGACCTGAATCAAAATATCTTATTAGATGTTCGTGAAACTATTGAAGTTGACCTTGGTACCATTGATGGTGCTCTACATATTCCAATCAATGATCTTCGGGATCAAATGCATATGCTTTCAAAAGATAAAACCATCGTCGTATATTGTGCTGTTGGCTTACGTGGTTACATCGCTTCCAGAATTCTTCAACAAGCCGGTTACAAAGTTAAAAACTTAATCGGTGGTTATAATCTATACAAGTATTTTGGTAAAGACTACACCAATCCTAACTGTATCATTGACTTTAAAGATCAACCCTTAAATGATGATGGTGCACCTGAAAAAAATATCAATACAACCGTGACCAGCTCAAAATTAAGTGACGCAATACCATTGGATGCATGTGGTCTTCAGTGCCCCGGTCCTATCATGAAACTGAATCAATCAATCACCGAACTCACCGATGGGGATATACTTAAGGTTACCGCTACCGATCCGGGATTTATCGTTGATGTAAAGGCTTGGTGCAAAAAAACAGGTAACACTTTTATAAAATCCGATAAAGAAGATAAAATCTATGTCGCATATGTGGCAAAGGGTGGCACAAAATCAAATAAATCAGGGTCATCTGGTGGAAACGGCAGTACTATGGTTATCTTCAGTGGCGATCTTGATAAAGCCTTAGCCTCTATGATCATCGCCAATGGTGCCGCAGCAATGGGTAAAGATGTTACATTGTTCTTCACCTTCTGGGGCTTAAATATTCTCAGAAAACACGACAAGGTTCCGGTCAAAAAATCACTTATTGATAATATGTTTGGCAAAATGATGCCAAGGGGTACGCATAAATTAAAGCTAAGTAAAATGAACATGGGTGGACTTGGGACTTCTCTTATGCACCATGTTATGTCCTCAAAAAATGTAAATACAATGGATGAACTAATCGCTTCTGCAATGTCTTCCGGCGTTAAGTTTGTGGCTTGTACTATGTCCATGGACATCATGGGCATCAAAGCAGAAGAATTAATTGATGGTGTTGAGTATGGTGGTGTTGCCGCTTACCTTGGAGCTACAGAAGAATCCAACCACAATTTGTTTATTTAGTAAAATATGGTTAACCTTAAGTATCTATACTATTTTCATATTTCTGACTGATCATAGAAAATTGTATTATCCTCTTCAGTCTGTTTTAATAACACAATTCCAAGTCGAAGATTATTTAGTGCTAGAAAAATGCTCCCATATTTAAATAGGAGCATTTTTGTTTATCCCTTATATTTGATTACTGACATGCCAAGTGGCGGTACTTTGATGCTTAGAGTCTGATCTCGTTCATCATATCGTTCATCAAAGCTGGTTAACATACCTGTGTTGGTAATACCACTTCCACCATACTTAAAGTCATCCGAATTGAAAATCTCTTCATAATAACCTTTATATGGCACCCCAATCTTATGTAGTGTTCTTGGCACCGGCGTAAAGTTCACTACCGCAATGAGGGTCTCATCGATTTGATCACTTTTTCTTACTAGCGAAATTATGCTTGCGGCATAATCCATACAATTAATCCATTCAAAACCTTCGCTGGTAAAATCATCGAACCACAATGCTCTCTCCTCTAAATACAGACGGTTTAAGTCTTTCACATACTGTTGCATTTGCTGATGTTTTTCAAATCCTAACAAATGCCAATCTAGACTCTTGTTTTCACTCCATTCATCAAACTGAGCAAACTCACAGCCCATAAACATCAGTTTTTTACCGGGATGCACGTACATGTATCCATAGGCAGCTCTTAGATTAGCAAATTTTTGCCAATAATCACCGGGCATCTTATTAATCATGGAGCCTTTTCCATGAACAACTTCATCATGTGAAAGTACCAATGCAAAATTTTCAGTAAAAGCATACACCATACTAAATGTTAAATCATTATGATGGTATTGTCTATGAATTGGATCAAATGATAAGTACCGTAAGAAATCATTCATCCAACCCATGTTCCATTTTAGACCAAAACCAAGACCTCCATAATTTGTTGGTCTTGACACGCCTGGCCATGAAGTGGATTCCTCTGCTATCATAAGCAAATCCGGATGGTCTTTATAAAGTATGGAATTGAGATGCTTGAAAAAGTCAATTGCGTCATAATTTTCTCTACCGCCATGGGGATTAGGAATCCATTCACCATAATCCTTTCCATAATCAAGGTATAGCATGGAAGCGACGGCATCTACCCTTAATCCGTCAATATGATATTCATTAATCCAATAAAATGCATTGGCAATTAAAAAGTTATTAACTTCATTTCGGCCATAGTTGAAAATCATAGTCCCCCAGTGTGGATGCTCACCTTTTCTGGGGTCTTCATGCTCATATAAAGCCGTTCCGTCGAAATCCACTAAACCATGAGCATCTTTAGGGAAATGTGCCGGTACCCAATCTAATATGACACCAATATCATTCTGATGACATCGATCCACAAAGTACATAAAGTCCTTGGGTGTTCCAAATCTGGAGGTGGGCGCGAAATAACCCGTTACCTGATATCCCCATGAACCATCGAATGGATGCTCTGCTATCGGCATTAATTCAATATGCGTATAACCCATTTCTTTTACATAACCAATTAAGTCTTCTGCTATATCTCTGTAATTCATATAGCCTGGCTCGCCTTCTGACTTTTTCCATGATCCAAGATGCACCTCATAAATCGCGATGGGCTGATTTAGGACATCCTTAGACATCATTCGCTCTTTGTATTCACCATCCTGCCATTCATAACCTTCTAAGTTTGTCACCACGGATGCAGTATTAGGACGAAACTCAGCATAGTTCGCATAAGGGTCTGATTTCTCCAGTATATAATTTTCCTGTGTTTTTATTTCAAATTTATACTTCTCATTTTCCAACAAACCGGGAATGAATATTTCATATATACCCGAATTATTTACATTTCTAAGTGGGTATACACGACCATCCCAACCACAAAAATCTCCAATAACACTTACCCTTTTAGCATTAGGTGCCCATACAGCAAAATGTACACCTGAGATGCCATTGATGGTCATAAGATGTGCGCCTAATTTTTTGTATATCTCATAATGGGTTCCATTACCAAATAAGTACATATCTAATTCTTGAATTACAGGTTCGAAAGCATAAGCATCGTAGGTTTCCCATTCATATCCTGAGCCTTCAACTATTTTTAACTTATAGTCGATCGGTTGATCCCCTACAACCGCTGTGAATATTCCGGTATCTTTGATATTTGTCATTTTTATTTGTTGATGATGGGTTAAATCAAGAACCTCCATTTTAAATGCGGATGGTTTATAAGCATTAATGTAATAAATACCATCTTGCTGATGCATTCCCAAAAAATGATGGGGGTCTCTATGTTCTGTTCCCAGTATTTCCGACATTTCTATCTCATTTATATATTTCTCCATATTGAACACCCTTTTCCTTTATTTGTCTTTTATCAAGCGGTATCATCTTCCCTATACGAATTACAACTCTAGTAACAGTTTATCACTATACCCTAGTATTGACAAGGCATACACCATAGTTTTACATAATAATTTATGCGGTTAACCTATCTCTTACCTTTGATGCAGATTTTCTTGTTTCGATGTCACTTTTACTAAAAATACACTTGCAACTTAGTCTTAGTAGTTATATGATGTATGTTGTCTGAATGCATTTTGAAAAATAGCATATCCTATAGTGCAAAGAAAGGATTGATCATGCATACTCATAGAATTCAAATCAATTTCACCATTATCCAATTTTTATTGTGGTTTTCCTGGGGAACTTTTGGTCTTTTTTATATTGCTTACCTTGAAGATTTGGGATACAGTAGTAAACTTATTGCACTCACCATTATACTATCTACGATTTTTGGTGTTTTGGGCCAATATGTACTTGGATACATCAGTGATAAAACTTCAAAAATTAAGTATGTATTTTTAGGAGCCTTATTCATGTTAATTCTTTTTGTCATTGGTTTTGGGTTTGCTGCAAAGCATTTGTTCCCAATGATTATGGTGATGTCCCTCATCGGCTTTGTTTGGTTGCCCCTTGAATCCCTTCTTGACAGTTGGATTCTATCTACCAAAGGACTGGATTCAAGCCTATATGGATTTATGCGCGCAGGGGCTTCCTTCGGATTTGCTATTATGACCTTATTCTTTGGTGGCTTTGTTATAAAATATGGCTATGATATTATCGTTTATGCTTATGTCATTACAGCCGGTTTTCTTTGGGTTATGGCCTTTTTCACTAAGACGGACACCATCAAAGAACCGCATACAAAAGAAAAAATATATGTAAAGTCTTTACTTAAAAATAAAGCTTATATGGCCATTTTAGTCTACAGTATGTTGTTGTTTATCACCCATATGGGTGTTAACAATTTCTATATCTATATCTTTAAGAATATTGGCGGTAACGCCTCACATATTGGTATTTCTGCTGCATTTGCTGCTTTTACAGAAATTATTGGATTTATCTATGCTCGTAAAATTATTTCTAAGATTGCACCTCTAAAAATCTTTTTTATTGTTGGCTTTATTACTTTTTTAAGGGTGTATTTACTCACCATTGCTATCACACCCACCCAAGCCATACTGACAGCTATTTTACAAGGAATTGGATTTAGTCTGTTTTTGGCGTCCTTCAAACTCTATGTGGTTAAGATTACACCAACCCGACTTTTAGCAAGTGCTCAGACCATTGCTGCCGGTGTTACTTTTGGTCTTTCTTCTATTGTCGCTAGTCTTTTAGGTGGTTTTTTAATTGACGATTATGGAATAGAGCGCTTCTATGACATTATGAACTTAATTGCATTTATTGCTCTTGTTTACATTGGTTTGCTCTTAATGAATGATTTCAAAAAAAGAAAAAGTCTAACTCCGTAGACTCTTCCAAATAGTAAATATTTTATTAAAGTGTAAGGCTATATTAAATGCGTCCATTCATCAAGACCCAGCATAATGTTCATATTCTGCAGGGCAGCACCTGAGGCACCTTTGCCTAAGTTATCCAGTCTCGACATAAGGACCATGGTCCCCTTCTCCTCGTTACTAAACACAAACAAGTCACAATAGTTTGTGTCATTAGAACCGGTCACATCAAAACCACCCTCAAATAAATTATCTTTCAAATCATAAGGGTTAACCCTAACAAAATAGGCGTCTTTATAGTAGTCAGCTAAGAATTGTTGAATCTCTCTTCCTGTTTTTTTTATTTTCATTAAAGACATTTTTATTGGAATGGTTGCTACCAGACCTTTATAAAAGTTGCCTACAATTGGATTAAATAAAGGTTCTTCACTCAAACCGGTCTGGATTTTCATTTCAGGAAGGTGTTTGTGATCTAGACCAAGTCTATAATGTCTAGGCCCTCTGAGATAGGGATTGAATTCACTAGAATCCTCGTACTTTGATATAAGTTCTTTTCCACCCCCACTATAACCCGTCAGTGTGTGCAATGAAATGGGGTAATCGTTTCCCAAAATTCCAGCTTTGACCAAAGGATATATTGCCAATGCAAATGCTGATGCATGGCATCCGGGATTGGCTACCCTTGATGATGACATGATTCTATTCCTATGGTCCTTAGACAACTCCGGAATACCATATGCCCAATCTTTATGGATTCTATGAGCTGTACTTGCATCAATGACTTTCGTATTTGGATTATCAATCAAAGCAACGGATTCTTTAGCCGCTTGGTCCGGTAAGCAAAGAAAAACAATATCCGCTGCATTGAGGAACTTCTTTTTTTCATTCAAGTTCTTTTTTTGATGTTCATCAATTTTGAGTATCTCTATTTGATCGTAATGACTCAGTCTTTCATGAATAAGAAGACCGGTTGTACCTGTTAAACCATCTACAAATATTTTTTTCATTATATTTCCTTTCAATCTTTTTGTATATTATACTTTATTTGTTTATAATTATACATCTTAAGTTGCCAAAGAACAACCTTATTCTATAATTTCTCATATGTTTTTGATTCGTTGGACTTACTCTGCTCATATTTCTGAACGGTCCTTGTAGAAAATAAAAAAGAGACTCAAATGATGAGCCTCTAAATTATTTATTGTCCGCCTGAAAAGTACTCCAGATAACTGTTGTTGCGATCTAAGTAAATAACCGTGTCCGCATCTATGACCCTTTCATAGGATCGTAACGTTCTCCAAAATTCATAGAACTCAGGATCTTTACTAAACCCACTGGCGTAGATTTCTAAGGCTTCTGAATCTGCTAAACCTTTAATGGTTTCTGTTTCCTGAATGGCACCAGCATTGATCTCGGCAACATTTCTATCTGTATCTGCCACTGTGTTCTGATAGAACTCAAGCCCTTCTGAACGAATTTGCTGTGCAATCGCCGCTCTTTCTTGTACCATCTTTTCATATGTGGATGCTATGTTTGACGGTGGTAGTATTGTTCTATAGACATCAATATCGATAAGCATAATACCTTGGTTCGCCAAGTTCACATTCAGTTCCTGTCTTGCCGATTCAAGTATGTCATATAAAGCATCTTTATTGGCAAGGAAGTCTAAGCTATTAAGTCGGTTAATACGGTCAATGACCACCGCATAAGTGATTTCATCTATTTTTGAATTGGCTCTTGTTACCGTACCTAGTGATGTTCTAAATATACCCGGATGGGTTATACGCCACTGAGCATACATATTTATGTCATATTTGATCTTATCTTGGGTGTTGATGTTGGCCGTGTTAGAAAAATAAGTCAAAAGCTTACTTGTATTTTTTTCTACTGTTGTTATAAAAGGAATCTTAAATTTCAGACCTTTTTGATTGTCGATTATTACGTCTTTAAACCTGGGGTCTAAATCATTTTGTAGCTGTGCCTCTATATTGGTCTCATCTACAACTATACGTGTTATTTCTCCAAGTTGTCTAACGGTTGCCACTTCATCTTCTCTTACAATGTAAAAGGAATTGCTTAAGAAAATAATGGCTAGAATAACAACAACACCTAAGATGCCATAACGCATATTTTTTTTCATTTCTTTTTTGGCACGTTCCATATTTTTATCAAATTCTGCTTTCGCATTAAATTGAGGTTCGTTTTGATTAGGATCCATATTATTCGCCTCCTCTCACATCTAAAGGTAAGAACTTAAGTACATTATCGTTATCTAGATCAATCACAAATTTCTGATCTACTGAAGAAAGCACTTTTTCCATGGTTTCTATATATAGTCTTGTTCTGGTGATGTCTTTTGCTACAGCATAACGCTCATAAACCTGATTAAAGTTTTCAACATCACCCCGTGCTTGAGCCACTTTTTCAGCCTTATAAGCTTCAGCACCTTGAATCATCTGATAAGCATCAGCTCTTGCTTTTGGTAACATTTCATTAGAATAACGGGTCGCCTGGCTTCGTAGTGCATCTTTTTCATTACTCGCTATATTGACATCATCATAGGCAAATTGAACATCTTTTGGCAATAGAACATCTGTCAAACGAACTTCTGTAATGGTGATACCTACATTATAACTGTTGATCTTCCGAGCTAGGTCCGGCATGATCTCCTGTGCAATACTGTCCTTGTTAATAAGCGCCTCATCCAATAGTTGGTTCTGAATGTTACTTCTTAAAACACTCTCAAAAGCCAATCTAACGGTGCCTTCTACATCATCAACCTCATAAATATAGGCTGCCGGATCTGTGATTCTGTATTGAATAACCGCGCCAAGATCAATTAAATAAGAACCGCTGGTCAAAACAATAGCCTCATTTTCAACATTTCTATAAGTGGCTGCGTCTGTGGTCGTTGGTGCTGTTTCTGATCGGTAACCGTATTGAAGAGAGTTAATCTCATTGGTGTTGACGATATACAGATTGTCGATTAAAGGCACCTTAAAATTAAGACCCGCCTTCGTTTCAACACGATGAAGTTTACCCAGTCTCTCAACCACCGCTGCTTCTGCATTATCCAGCATATAAACACTACTTACTAGAACCATAACAACAATGACCACTGCTATAATAGCTAGTATGATTTTACTCGATTTCATATAATCCTCCTTTTATAATTTCTTACTTTCTCTTGTGGTTATACTGATTTTTCATGAAAAGCTTCATTCTTTATCAGTACAGATATAGTATATCACACTTACATCATAAGGTAAATATAATTTACTTATATCTTATATCATAAGAAAATTCTTCACTCAGAAAATACTTTCTCATTATCTTACTAACTATAACATAAATAGTGGTTTCTTTTATTAAAATACAATAAAAAAAAGAAACCTTTTTATAGTTCTTTTATAAAAGGTTCCTTGATGATTAAATAATAAGTGATCATGTCAAAACTATAGGGTTGAACTATTACTTAAAACATATAGTTATGAATGTATCAAAGTAAACAATATGTCTTATGCTTTTTAGAGAAACTTAGTTTGACACTTTAACCATTATTCTAATAAATGTATAAACAATCCACTTCTAAGTTTTGGCTCAAACCAGGTCGATTTGGGCGGCATTAACTGATCGGCATCTGCTATTGCCATTAATTCTTCTATACTTGTGGGATACATTGCAAAACCAATTTTCATATCCGATTTGGTCCTTCGTGCAAGCTCTTCTAGACCTCTTATGCCACCAACAAAGTCAATACGCTGATCGATACGTGGATCTCCTATACCTAGTACCTTAGAAAGAAGGTTTAACTGTAGTATCGATACATCTAGGCTTAATACTGGGTCCTCATGGTTGTAGCTGTTCTCTTTGGCTTTTAGTAGATACCATATATCATCTAAAGTCATGGCAAACATAGCCTTTTCCCTTGGCCTAATAGGCTCTTTACTGGTTTCAACAATCTCAAACTGCTTCTTTATTGCTTCAAAAAATTCAGATTCCGTTAAGCCATTAAGGTCTTTCACCACTCGATTATAATCCATTATACATAGTTGTTCATCTGGAAATGATACAGACAAGAAATAATTAAAGGCTTCATCCCCTGTATAGCCCGGATTGGCTTCTCTTCGCATTTGAGCGACTTTCACAGCCGATGCAGCTCGATGATGCCCATCTGCTATGTAGAGCGTCTCAATAGCCTCAAACGCTTCCCTAAGGGACGTTATTGTTAGATCATCATCTACAGACCACACTCTATGTACAATGCCATCTTCTGCCACGAAATCGTATATTGGTTTGTTGTGAGTTTTCCATGCTTCAACCAATGCATTAACCGCATCATTCGATTTATAAGTCAGAAAAATCGGACCTGTGTTTGCATTACAATAATCCACATGATGGATTCGATCCGCTTCCTTATCTGCTCTGGTCTTCTCATGCTTCTTAATTTTATTATCCAGATACTCATCAACGGATGTACAACTAACAATACCAATTTGGCTACGACCATTCATAACCAGTTCATACAAATATAAGGTGTTTTTATCGTCTTGAACAAAAGTTCCGTCTTCAATCCATGCATACAAAACATCGTGGGCTTTCTTATAGATTTGCTCACTATGACTATCTACGGATTCATCAAAAAAGGTTTCTGCACGATCAATTGCCAAAAAAGAACGAGGATTTTTTTCTACAATTGCTCTGGCTTCTTTTGAATTATAGACATCGTATGGCAAAGCCGCTACTTCTTTAACGAGGTCTATGGCAGGTCTAACCGCCATAAATGGTTTAATGATTGACATGTTCTGCCTCCTTTTCTTTCCTTGCTTATTCTAGAAAGGGCCAGATCATTTCTAATCTAGCCCTTTATGATTTATGGTATACAGTTTTGACGCTTTAACCATTTATTTAATTATTCTAACTTTTACAACACCGTCAATCTTCCCTAGGGCTGTGACGATTTCTTTTGTAGCTTCATTTTCAATATCCAGCATGGTATATGCCCAATCTCCACGACTCTTATTGATCATATCTGCAATATTAATATTATGGTCAGCTAGTATACTTGTGATTTGACTAACCATATTGGGGATATTCTTATGGTTAACAGCAATCCTGCTGGCAACCGGGCAAACACCCATATCGCAATCTGGATAATTCACTGAATTGATGATGTTTCCATTTTCAAGGTATTCCATAACCTGACTAACAGCCATAATAGCGCAATTGGTTTCTGATTCCGGCGTTGAAGCTCCAAGATGTGGTATTGCAATAACATTTTTCATTTTGATACTATGCGCATTGGGAAAATCGGTAACATAATTGCTAACTTTACCGCTTTCTAAGGCTTTTGACATAGCATCATCATCTACCAATTCTGCTCTTGAGAAATTAAGAATCTTAACACCATTTTCCATTAAGGCAATGCTATCCTCATTAATCATACCTTTTGTTGCCTCTACAAGTGGTACATGAACAGATATATAATCTGATTTCGAGTAGATTTCTTCAATTGTTTTAACTGTAGAAACACTTCTAGATAACTTTAAAGCATGTCCAACGGATAAGAAAGGATCATATCCAATGACTTTCATACCCAAACCACTTGCCGCATTGGCTGTTAAAACACCAATTGCACCCAGTCCGATAATACCTAAAGTTTTTCCTTTTATCTCCGGTCCTGCAAAATTAGATTTACCGGCTTCTACTAATTTAGGAATCTCATCGCCTTCGTCTACCAATGTCTTGGCCCACTCTATGGCACCCACAATATTTCTTGATGCTAATAATAGACCGGCCACTACCAATTCTTTTACGCCATTTGCATTAGCACCTGGCGTATTAAATACGACAATCCCTTTTTCAGCACATTTATCAACTGGTACATTGTTGGTTCCGGCACCGGCTCTAGCAATAGCTTGTAGCTTCGTATCCAGTGGGTAATCATGCATCTTAAAGCTTCTCAAAACAATTGCATCTACATCGCCTTCTTCAACAATTTGGTATTCACTTGTAAAAATATCTAATCCTTCTTGATCTATTTTATTTAAAGTCTTAATATTATACATCTAATCCTCCTATGAACCTATTTGTATGTTGCTTCAAATTCTTTCATGAAATCCACGAGAGCTTGTACTCCTACAACAGGCATAGCGTTATAAATACTAGCACGCATTCCACCTACACTTCTGTGACCCTTTAGATTAACAAAGCCATTTTTCTCTGCTTCCTTAATAAAAATTGCATCCAATTCCTTTGAAGGTGTCAGAAATGGTATGTTCATGAGTGAACGATCTTCTTTAACAACTGTTCCTTTGAAAAAGTCGCTGCTATCTAATAAATTATAGATCATTGATGCCTTAAGGTTGTTTATTTTTTCTATGGCCTCTATACCACCTAACTTTATAAGCCATTTGAATACCAGTCCAGCCATATAAATACTATATGTAGGTGGTGTGTTATACATTGAACCATTCTCAGCATGCACACTGTATTGAAGCATAGATGGTACTGAAGCTTCCGCTTTTCCAATTAGATCTTCCCGTATAATGACGACGGTTACACCTGCAGGTCCCATATTCTTTTGAGCACCTGCATAAATAAGGCCAAACTTACTAACATCTATTACTTCTGATAATATATTGGAGGACATGTCTGCTACCAATGGCACATCACCTGTGTCCGGCAGATTCTTAAATACTGTTCCATAGATGGTGTTGTTGGTTGTAATGTGAAAGTAATCAGCATCCTTAGTAAAAGTACTTGGATCCAGTTTAGGAATATAGTTGAAAGTTGCTTCTTCTGATGAGGCCAACACATTAACTTGACCGAATTTTTTCGCTTCTGAAATGGCCTTTTTCGACCATGCGCCTGTATTAACAAAGTCTGCTTTTTTTGAGTTGACCATGAGATTTAGTGGCACCATGGCAAATTGAGTGGATGCGCCACCTTGAAGAAACAACACTTTATAATTATCTGGAATATTCATGAGTTGACGCAAAGAGGCTTCTGCTTCACTTACAATATTTTCATATACGGACGATCTATGGCTCATTTCCATTACGGACATGCCTGAATCCTCATAGTTCAACATTTCTGATGCGGCTTGTTCTAAAACTTCTTCTGGTAATACGGATGGACCTGCTGAAAAATTATATAGTCTTTCCACGTTTCTCACTCCTATTTCTAAAAATCTACATTAAATTAAGTTACGATAATAATTTAACATATTCACAGCTTCATTTCACCGTGTTAAATCATTAAATATATAATATAACAAGATATATTTTTAGTCAACTAAAAAAATCGATGCATCTACATCGTGTGTCTTTGAATCGTGGACATAAGTAGTTGTCTTGCTTACATTAATCGTTAATATGTTGTCATATTAAGTGTTTTCATTTAATATATCACTGGATTTTATATAAAAATACATTTGCTTTAAATCTCATGTTATCATTGTCCAGTATAGAACGTCACCATTCTTTTTCAACAAATGCCTCTTTAACCATTCATTTTTTTAGAAATATGTTATAATTTTCTTAAGGTGTCAATATTTAGTTTTATGAAATAAATGATAGGAGATATAATATGCTTTTGGATGAAACGATGCAATTGATTGAAGAACTAAAGTCTTCAAAAGATTTATTCGCTTACTTAAAAAAATATGATTTAAGCAGTTCCAACATGTCTTTTGTAGATTACTTAAATACGCTTTTTGACCAGTCAAACAAAAAAAAATCAGATATTATCCGCTCAATGAATATGACAAGATCCTATGCTTATGAGATTTTTTCAGGTTCCAAAAATCCATCCCGTGATAAGACACTAATGCTCAGTTATGGATTATCTTTAGATTACGAAGCTACTCAGAGACTTTTAACCTTAGCAAAACATAATCCCCTTCATCCAAAGGACAAAAGGGATTCAATCATCATATATACGATTTACAATAAAATGAACCTTATTCATGCCAATATGCTGCTCTTAGAATGCAAAGAAACCATACTTGCTTAAGTCCATCATTCTTCCTTTACATGGGTATGGCTTAATATGTGTTCCGTACAATACTCATGTCTGCCTTCACATTTTGAACAATATCTGAATTCAAGACTCGGATCATCCACTTCTGTTCTATTACAAACTTCACAGCAATGAAAAGCCACTTGAATAACCTCACCTTGTTTTGCCTTTGGTTTTGCTTTTGGTGTTGGTTTGTTTGCTTGTCGGTATTGCTGTTTTCGATACGTTTGCTTGCTTTTGCTAATCAAAGACGGTCCAAAAAACAGAATAAAATTGAGTACGCCTGCGAAAATAATAATTTTCTGAGGTATAGGACTTACTAAAAACTCCCATAATAATAGTCCACCGAATATATAACCGATGTATTTCATTTTGACAGGTAGAATAAAGTATATCCGAACTTCAAAATTAGGAATAATGGCTGCAAGTGCAAAGAGCATGGTCATATTAAGATAGTAATTTGTCAAAGGGATTGCAATCATACCCCCATATAAGGCTTCGACAATAACACCTGCAATAATAGTACCTACAGTACCCACTAAGTAATAAACATTGAAACGGAAGGAACCCCAGTATTGTTCAATGGTTCTACCAGCAAACAAAAAGAACAGTAGAGAAAAAATAATCCATAATAAACTACTGGTTCTAGGTAGAAAAATAAATGTAAAAATACGCCAAACTTGTCCCTCCATCACAAGCTTCGGTGAAAAAGCCAATACATTATAAATAGAAGGGTTTATAAGCCCAAATACAAAAACAAGCGCCATACCACCAACAACATACTGAATCAAATTAGGAATTGCATATTTGTGATACTTTTTTTCCAGTCGATCTAACCACTTCATGTCATCACTCCAAGTCTTATTGAATTATCTAATCAACTTTTCATAAATCTATAAGTTGAATAATCTGTTTATATTGTTACAAACTTCTTTATTTGTTTTGCAATACTTTTTGTGTTCTAAGCTTATGAATTTTATAGTAATTAATTATACCATCTTCAGTTGTTTTTTTCCATTTTAATTACTCGGATGATCTGTCAATGATGACTCAATAATCTGATCTAAGACTTCTTCATAACTAAGTCCCATAGCCATAGCGCTTTTAGGTAAATGGCTAAATCTTGTCATCCCCGGTAATGTATTAATTTCTATGACATAAATCTGTCCTTCTTGAATTATTATGTCGATACGGGCATAGGTTTTTAATCTGAATAAAAACCAACATAGACTTGCTATTGATTTTATTTCATTTGTTATTTCTTCATCTAAGATTGCAAGCTTCTGTATGTTGTCATTTTCAGAATATTTGGCCGTATAATCATAAAAGGTCATGTTCGGCTGAACACTTAATACAGGAATAATCTCACCTTTTATCATGCTACAAGTGATTTCCTGACCTTTTATCCACTCTTCCACAATCACTTCATCATCATATATAAAGCTATCTGCAAGTAAGGCATCTATTTCTTCATAGGTATAGGCAATATGAATACCTATGCTGGATCCTCCTTGGTTGGGTTTTATAATCACTGGCAATGATAGGCCATAAAACAAGTCAACACTCATGGGATAATCTTTTTTTACCATTATCCATTTTGGCGTCTTTACACCATGGCTTTCCATAATAAGCTTGCTGATATTCTTATCTAAGCATATGGCACTTGAGGCAATGCCACTTCCAGAATATGGTATTTCTAAAGCTTCTAACAGAGCCTGCACCTTACCATCCTCACCATTTTTCCCATGTAAAGCCAAAAGGGCAAAATCTATTCTTCCATGCCATTTTAAAATATCTTTAGGCTTCTCAATCACCACTTCAATCACATCATATTTATTCTTATTTAAGTGTTTGACAAACTCTGCGCCGGTAAGCATTGAAACTTGATGTTCACAGGAGTCACCACCCATAACCACACCTACTCTTAACATCCCAAATTCCTCTCTTTCTCCACCCACTCCTTATCCCTACCAGCAGATGACAACATTTGTTCGTACAAATCTTTAGCATAATAGGAACTTCTAACTAATGGTGCTGATGCTACTCCGATGATTCCGATGGATTTTGCATACGTAGCCAAAAGCTCAAAAACTTGAGGCGTAATATACTCAGTCATTTTAATATGATCTTGTGACGGTTGGAGGTATTGCCCTATGGTCAAGCAATCTACACCTGCTTTTTTTAGATCAGATATGACGGCCTTAACCTCATCTATAGTTTCTCCTAACCCTAACATAAGACCAGATTTTGTCAATATGTTTGAGTTTTTTTTCTTAATGTAGCTTAGAACCTTAAGGCTGCGCTTATAATCCGCCTCCGGTCTTACCGTCTTATACAGCCTTGGCACTGTTTCCACGTTATGGTTGATGACTGCAGGTTCTGCCTCAATAACCAAATCAATGGCTTTACTATCATACTGCATATCTGGAATCAATACTTCTACAATCGTCTTATTTGAAACTTTTTTTATAGCATTAATCGTGCTTACAAACAAGGATGCACCTTGATCCGGTAAATCATCTCTGGTCACAGATGTTATAACCGCATGAACCAATCCCAAGTCCTTAACAGCCAGTGCCACCCTAGTCGGTTCAAGTAAGTCAGGCTCTTCTAAAATACCTTGTCTTATATTACAAAACCTACAGTTACGTGTACATTGGTTACCTAATATCATAAACGTTGCTGTTCTTTTACTATAACAATCCACCCTATTAGGGCAATTGGCTTCTTCACAAACTGTTGTCAGCTTATGAGATTTAATAATCTCATTGACTGAATTGTATTTGATTGTATCACTTAAGCGTACTCTTAACCATGCCGGTTTTCTCTCCATACCCATCTCCTATCCTTGACAAATGACGCTTACCAACTCTTCGACCATAATCTTTCCCATATAGGGATATAAATCAATATGCTCAAGTACTTCTGTTAATGCCTGTTTATCATGTTTTACGCCAATTAACATCGATTCAATGTTCTCAATAGGTTCATAACCAAAAAAATCACCTTGAATGGAAATCTCCCCAATTAGACCTTTATTTACATTCAATCCTATTTCTATTAAGCCGCCACTGAATTTTTGACAATGCCTATAGCTGTATTTTGGAGATTTTCCAAAATTCCAATCCCACGTCTCATACTTAGATTGAACCAGATTTATAATGCCTTCATGATCTTCTTTAGAAATTGGATAATACGTAAATCCCTCAAAATTTTTAGCTATAAAGTCATATAACCCTTGTTTGAATTCTAAAATGGTCAAAGGTCCTTGACTCAAATGATTGCTGATATTTGTCACTCTAGACGCTGCTGATTTAATGGCTTTATCTTGAAATTTCTCTTTTCTAGGGGTCAGAGCCTTGGTCAAATCTGATAATGAAGAATCAAATAGTAAGGTTCCATGATGAATCACTTTGCTCTTTATTCTATATTGTGCGTTACCGGAGAATTTTTTCCCTTCAATGGTCATATCATTTCTACCAGAGAACACAGCAGGCACGCCCAAAAATCTCAAATATTTTAATATTGGTTTTGTGAACTTTTCAAAGTCTGTATAATCAGAAGGGTTGCTTTCTATGAAGGTGAAGTTCATATTACCTCGGTCACAAAAGACTGTTCCGCCACCCGACCTACGTCTTACGACAGGTATTTTATTGGCTTCTACATATTCAACATTAATTTCCGAATAAGTATTCTGATGTCTCCCAATTAAGATTGAGGGTACACTTGTCCACATCATAAAGATATCCTCATCATAATGGGTCGCCATGTATTCTTCACAAGCCAGGTTATAGTAAGCTGATGTGTTTTCGTTTAGTATTAATCGCATTTTTGTTGCCTCCTATCTTCAATGGGCCTAAATACTTTCAAACAAATTCAACTGTTCTATTTCCTGCATACGCATAATGGTCATCGGTGCATGCTCTCGTAAATAAGCATAGTTAATTATGCGTTCATTGGTCATGATTTGCTTGTTTGTAGCCTTGGCTTCTCTTAACTTGCAGCTGTAGACCACCGGAAAATATTCACTAATAAATTTACCCTCTGCATGGGCTGTTAAAGCAATAATCTGAAAACCGAGCTTCTCAGCAATCATGAATACAGGTTTTAAGACATGGTCACTGGAAGCTTTTCCAAAAGGATTATCCAAAATAACGGCTCTTTGTTTCTTCTGATGAACATCCAGATGTTGTTTCTTCTCTGCCATGTAATTTAGCAGGCTTAAAAAAAGTGTCATGTTTTTGCTCCACTTCTCGCCACCGGACCATTTATTCGTACTTTCCCATACCATAGGTGCTTTATTGATTTGCATATCATTTGTCACTTTTCGACATTTGATTTTAATCGTATTTTCTTTCATAATGACCTTTAAGAGATTCTTAACACTCAGTCTTTCTTCTATGGATTTTCTAAGCAGAACTTCGTCATGTTCCCCTTGCTCACTTTCTTTTTCATAAGCTTCTATGGTTTCATTAATATAAGTTCTTAGCATATTTTTTCCTTCATCATCTTCCCACTTAGGAATATCAAAAATAAAAATCTGTTTATAGCCTTCACCCACTTTAATTCTTGTTTTATTTTGTATATCCCCAAGTTCCGTAGATACATGACGAACATACATCAATAAATGTGATAAAAATGTTTGAAGTTCTGTATCACTCTCTCTCTTATCATCTTCTGCTACTTTTATAATTTTTAGAATGATTTCTGTCATTTTTTCTTGGTAGTGAACAAGCCCATCGTAATCATCCTTACTCTCGAGTCCTTTAATAACCATATCTTTTAGTCTATAGTCCTCAATATGCTCTTGGCAATACTGTTTTAAGTCTTCTTTCTCCTTCCTAACTTGATTTAAAGCCTTTTCTACAATGACACTCTGCCCACTAAGGGCACTCATTAATTGATTGACTTTAAAAATAGCATCTTGGTCAAAGGCTTCAAAATAGTCCAGCTCTAACATTAAAGGTTCAATACCATCCATCATATAATGATATGTACCGTCTTTAACTTGTAATTCTCTAAGGATTTGCTCAAATGTATGCATCTCTTCTTCGATTTTGTTTTTTTGAATGTTAAGTTTTTTCTCTCTTTCCTTAAGGTTTGAAAGCTCCGATTTAAGTTGATTAGGAATTAGATTAAGGGCAATATTAAAAGCATATCTGCATGAATATTCTGAAAGGAGATTGTTTAGGGTGATTTCTCTTCGCGTTTTTATTTGACCTAGATTCATTTCCTTAAGATTTAGGTCATTTTTCAATCTATCCAGTACCTTATAATGTGCTTTCATCTGATTAAACAGATCTTTCAGTTCATCTTCATAGCTAATATCAATCGGTTCAAAATCATATTCCATTTCTCTTCTTTTTTGTGTAAGGCTCTTTTGATACTTTTCCTTCTGTTTTTTCTCATTCATGATACGTTCTTCAAGTACCATTCTAGAATGCCCCATACCCGCTAGTTTTTTCTCAAGATAGGCTTTTTGCTCTTTTAATACATCAAAACCAATGTTAGCACAAATGGCTTGAATATCCTGAACCTCAATATAAAGACCATTATCTAATATTTTGTCTTTTTCTCTTGTAAAACTATGGTTTTCTACTTCCAA
This sequence comes from Petrocella sp. FN5, assembly GCF_029210395.1. GTDB lineage: Bacteria > Bacillota > Clostridia > Lachnospirales > Vallitaleaceae > Petrocella. The sequence goes on from NZ_JARGDP010000004.1 coordinate 20,611, forward strand.
TAGTTTTAGGCGTTGATTGTGTTGATCTATGGTTTTCTGATAGACTTCTATTCTACTGAGTAAATCCTCCATGCTTTTGTTAACTTCATCCAGTTGGGTGCCAATATGAACAAGGGCTTCTTCTGCTTCAATCCATTTTTCAACAATGGACATCTGTTCTTGGTTGCTTTCCATAACTACCTTATGTTGATATATCTCATCATTTAATATATCTATATGATGCTCATTGGTTTGTATTTTTTCAATAAGTGCTTCTTGCTCACTTTCAATGGCTCTTTTTTCATTTTCTCCGTCCACAATGGAGTTATTAAGTGCATTGTATGCTTCATAAGGGTATTTATTAAAGAAGGTCATTGCAAGATCCAGAAGCTTTTCTTTTTCTTTCAACGATTTTTCTGCGTCTTTTCTACTATTTTGGTAACTGTAAGCTTCACTTAATATGTTTTGTTGCCATATATAGTACTGGTCATGTTTTAGATTACTAGACCAGGTTTTTGGGAAAAGGGGTTTAGAAGGATTCTGATCAAATAAGTTATGTTCCTCTTCGATCCACTTATTTAAGTTTTCAATTGTAATTACCAGAATCATTGACGATAATTCATACCCCATTCTATCCATATGTTCGATCACTTTTTTTTCATCTTGTGAAGAGGTAACAATGGTGATTGCCCAGTAGGGATACTTATTGTATAATGTTAACTCATCTAATTCTAAAGAATCTTTATATATCTGAAGATGCTTTGTCCCTAGTTCAACAAAATCCGTCTGACTTTTCAAGCTTTCCACTATTTGGGCCAATTGGGGCTCTGCAATAAAATAAGGCGTATTCTCATATATATCTGCTAAATGAAAATAAGCACGCTCTTCTCTTAAGGCTTCCTCTTTCTGACTTTCAGCGTATAGCCTTTGTTCTTCCAGTTCACCTAGTATGGTTTCTTCTTTACCATATATGTTGTTTGATATGTAGAGATTCTTTCCTGTGGCTTCTACTGATTGAATAAGGTACCTCATCTCTGACTGGATATTTCCCTCAGTCTCTTTGTACTTTTCCAGGTTTCGTACAATGACCTTCAAGGCTTCCTTACGCTCAAGAAGTGTCGTTTTATTCTCCTGATTCTTACCGGACAACGCCATAATCTCAGCTTTTTTTTGTAGAAGAACTTTTTCAATATCGTGGCAAGTCTTCTTAAGTAAGTTTAAGTATACGGAGGCATCCATTTCTTCCCGGTTATCAAACAAGATCTTTTTTATATCCTCTTTTTGACATAAAGCTATTTCATAACGGGTTTTTATACCGCTGCGCATCTCAATCAAATCTTTTTCATAAGACTTTGCATTTTCCAAGGCAACTTTTATTTTTTTAAGTTGCTCTGATTCCATATTTTTTTCATTACCAATTCTCAAAAGCTCGCGTTCAATAAGCTCAAGTTCGTATGAAAAATAACCTTTTATATGGGCGTTATTCTCATTCATCTGAGCCTTGATGTCTGAGATATCAATATCAGCATCTATGAAATCTAACTCTTTTTCAAGTATCTTTATTTGTGTCTCAGATTGACGTAGATCTCTTTCCAAGTTACATATTTCTATATTCTGTTTTCTTTTTCCAAGAAAATCATATTCTTTTTGAACACGATCTAATTCATTTTTTATCCCGTCATACTCTTTTTTCATGACTTCAAGTGCTTCTTCTAAGAGAAGCAACTCATAAGTGGTTTTCTTCTGAGCATGATCTTTATATTCTTGTTCTAAACGTAATCGATTGGCTTCGTTATAATTAAGATCATTTTTCTTAGTATCGATTTGATGGGTTATATAATTGGTTAAGGTTCTTGCTTCTCTCTTTATCTCATGTATGGCAAGACGTTCTTCCTCATAATTACCGAAAACATCAACATATGCATCTAATTTCAGTTTAATTCTCTGACTTTGTTCGATTTTATCATGCAGAATTCGATTTTTCTTAAAATGCTCTCGTTGTTTTTCAAATGTATCAACAAAAGTGGTTTTATGATCACCTTCAATGGCTTCTTCTACAACAGGTATTAGTAGATTATTTAACAGTTGTTCTGTTGTTTTGCATTTGCTGAAAAATTCATCTACGTTGCCTTCAGCACTATTAATGACTGCCACTTTTCGCCATTCTGAAGGGATAATCTTATATTCTCTTTCGATATGGTTCCCAAAAGCCAAGATAGTAGAAAAAAGCTTGGCGTTCATGGATTGTTTGGTCATTCTTTGATAATAATCGTTCATCTCTCCTCGTGTTGCAGGGCGTTTAACTTGATTCTCTATTTCCAATGAAAAAGGCATGTTTTCTATGCTATTTGAGTCACCCGCTCCATAATCATAAGTATACTTTATGGAGTTGAGCTGATTGTTTTCTATAAATAAGGTGGTGGCCGTAGTGGCATAACGTCTGGGCTGTTCATTAAGGATCCATTCTATTGCTATATGAGCCGGAGCTGAATCAAGAGAAAGTGTATCTTTAATCTTTCTTTCTGCCATATCCGTATGGGGAATAATCGCCTGAAGCGCAGTTTGAATAAAAACAGTCTTTCCACCACCGTTTTCTAAGAGCATGACACCGTTATGTCCGTCAAATTCAAATATTTCATCATTATACCGTTTACTACCGTTTTCATATATGACATTGGTAAACCTAATCTTGGCTATTGCCGGCATCGATTGTCTCCCCCTGTTCCAGTTGATATATAAACTCCAAAATACCTTTATTATACTCATATTCCATAAAGTATTTTCGTACGATGGCATGTGCTTTATCTGTAAGACACAACTCATCTTGTCCTATTTCCATAGCGATTTCTTCCTTAATCATAAACTGCTTAACAATCAAAATAAAGCTCATTCGACTAACCGTTCTAGCTGTATGTCGCCTTACACCTTCCTTTATGTTATCCATGGCTTCCCAGTTTGTAAGGATATCCAACCAATTATAAGCGTATTCTTCTTCCAGATCTTTCAATACTTCTTCATCAATATTTCGCAGTGTCATCAACCGTTCATTCAAACTCGAAAGCCATTCTACTGTTGTCAAAAAATCTCTCGTTGGCCTCGCGGTCTGATAGCTGTCGTAAAACTCACCAATAAATATAATGATGGCAACATACATAAGATAGATGTCCACATTTAAACTTCTACTGGGAAAATACTGTTTTTTAATTTCATCGTTGGTTATATGAAAAATAGAATTTTTGGTTAGGGGTACCAGATAAATATAAGGATCTGCTGAAAGAATTGTGCAATCCACTTCATGAGCAAAGGCCATGAGGGTTCCTCTGACTTCATCATCGGTTTGATATAATTGGGCATTTTCTTTTAGTATTTTCCCCTCAGCATTTAGTACTGCATAGATTTTGAAGGTTTCCATTAACAGTTGGTCATTCATGATCCTCTTTACCTCCTATATTCAATATCATATTTTTCACAGTATAACAGGTCTGCACATCTATATCTTCACTTAATTCCACCACTTCTATAGAATCAAAGTTAGAAAAACACGATTCAAATGCTGGATGAAACAAATCTTCCTCATTTTCCAGAACTGATTTTATACTTATTGGAGATCTTTGATGTAACATTATCCAGAGATCAAAAAATTCTCTTGTATTAAAATAGGCATGCTCCCCTTTTTTCAGAATTTCTTCTAGGGCTATTTGGGTTCTGTTGCCATAATCTTTCATCATCTGGGACAAAAGGAATTTGTATACTTGCTGCAAAATCAACAGATCTTCAGGTTTATAATCACCTTGAACTTCCATGAATCCATGACTTATCGGCATCTCTTTGTGCTCTACAACTTGTGGTTCAAATACAGTTAATAACGACCATGTTCTAAATTTCTTAGTTGTCAAAAAAGGTGTAGCCAAAGCTTTTCCAGTCTCAAATGGTAAAGGTGCTGTCATCATTTTTCTTGTAATTTCTTGGTCAAAGTTAAAGGAGGTAACACCTGAATAATATAACGATTCACCTGCTGCCTCTATGGCCGTTGTTTTTAGTTCTATGCTCTCGTTAAATAGTGAAGCATGAAGATAATGAACATGTTCAAGTTCATTATCTATTCGAACGATATAATCTAAAGCCTTAGATTCTCTGTCTGAAGTCATGGTTTGACTCGCGTTTAATCTATTTTTCGTGGCTTTTATAAAAGTACGAAGCTCGTTAAACTCATCATGTTCCTTGGTCAGCCTGCGGTTAATGTCTTCAATGATTTCTTTATAACGCTCGTAGGTATCATCTGATATAATGTTCCTTTGAACATCATGTTTGATTTTCAACATTTTTTCTTTAATAGTATGGACACTGATGCGCATCTCATCCACTTGTCTAAGGGCGCCTGAAAATTCTCCTTTTTCCAATTGTTTCCTAAGAACCAGTTGACTTATGGAGATTTGGAATTCACTAAAATACTCTTTTGTAGCAAAAATAAGCTCAAGACCCTCTTCAGCTAGGGCGTAGTATTGTATGTTATTATCCGCATCCCAATGCTCCGCTTTTAAGAGGGCGTACTCAACTTGATCCGGCTCACCGGTTTCATAATTATAGAAAAATCTTATACGTCTTTTCCCACTTGCCGGACGCATGACTTCCACCAGTTGCTTTGATAAACGTACATAACCATCATCATCCATGGCTATATTCTTACCCATCATTTTTTTTAAAAATGCTGCCAACTCTCTAATACCAGTTTTTTGATTACGCATTAACATGTTTTCAAAGAAGAAAAGTAACCCAAGAAGACCAACCCCAAAAAAATCGATTGGTCTACCTTGATCATCTTTTTGTAATTTGCTTTCCAATTGATAGAAAACATCAAAAAGCGCAATACGAGCGACTCTGTCTCTATAGCCGTTTAACATATTCATATATTCATGCATTTTAATCACTTATAAGCCTTTTTAATTCATCCTTAGAAGGTTTTTCCTATGGTATATATGCCTCAGACAAATGACAGCTCATCTCCTCAATATGATTTTGATTGATCTATAAGATAGGCATTTTATCCATTCCTCTACAAAATCATTCACTAACAATTATAACTTATCCTAAAAGTATAGTAAATACCAATCGGGGTTGGTGGCCGTATTCATACAGACTGTGGAGGGGTGTTCATGGTACCCACATAGTAAACTCATTTCTTTTGCATATTAAAAAACAGTAAGTGATTTTTTGCTACACCATCAATGGTCTGGCGAAAACACACTTACTGTTTTTGACAACTCTATATAAATCTATCCATCTCAATATCTCTAAAGGTCTCAACCAATTCCTTATACGTATTCATCACGATAGGACCCTTCCATGCTATCGGTTCATCCACCGGATAAGCTTCCGCAAAAATAAACTTCAAAGACTCTGATGATGTACTACGAATATTCAACAAACCACTTTCAAGATTATACGCCATTAAAGGGTTCATGTAATCCTCTTCATTAATAACACCATAACCTTGGTAAATGAATATAAAACCATTTTTCATCGGGTTTCGCATGATTTGAATATGATTGTCTTGCCATAATTCTACATCCATAAACAACACATCTCGGTCATTTTTTTCAACAGGTCCTGTTTCATCTTCAAAGGAACCGGATATTAACTTAATATGCTTACCGTCTTTTTTTATATGCTTTAAATCGCCTATATTAAAAGCCTGATATACCGGATCTTGTCCTTTTCTTGTAGCCGGCATATTAATCCACAACTTAAAGCCTTCAATGATAGGGTCCACCGTCTTAGGTATCATCTGGTGATAAATCCCTTTACCCGCTGTAATCCATTCCACGTCAAAAGGTTTAAGCTCACCTTCATGACCAAGACTGTCCTTATGGGTGGCGCTACCTTTAGTTAGATATGTAACCGTTTCTATACCCTTATGAGGATGCCATGGATAACCTTTTTTCACTTCTTCTGAATTGCCTTCTACATAGTCTAATAGTAGAAAAGGATCAAACTCAGCGGCTTCTTCATGGCCAAAAATCCGATTTAGATAGAACCCCATTTCATCTTTTGTTCTCTTTGCTAGGAAGGAACTTTTGATTTTTGACATCGTCTCACCCTTTCGAATTGATGACTAGCACATTGGCGGTTAAATGATTAAGGCGTCAAACTAAATGGCTGTACTTTCACCTACAATTTATATGAATTTAGTGAAACTGAGTTGTGAGCCTTTAACCTTTATATGAATTATAAACTTGTGCATTTTAACTGTCAAGATAACCGTCTGTCCATTTATTTTTTTGTAATATAGTCATCCGCGGCAAGAAGCTCTGCTATTAAGACCGCTCCGCCAGCTGCACCTCGTACTGTATTATGGGACAAGGCTACAAATTTGTAGTCATAGATATGGTCTTCTCGCATACGTCCTACACAAATACCCATGCCATTTTCAAAATCTCGATCCAGGCGTGTTTGAGGTCTATTATCTTCGATCATATACTTAATAAATTGTTTTGGTGCACTTGGTAATTTTAGCAATTGTGGTCTTCCTTCATAACGCTCGAGCTTTTGTATCATTTCCTCCATAGTAGGCTTTTTATCAAACTTAACTGAAACCGCCGCCATATGCCCATCTAATGCAGCTACACGAATGCACTGAGCAGATATAACTGGGGATGTAGCATTTACAATAATACCATCCTTCACCTTACCCCATATTTTCAAAGGTTCCTGTTCACTTTTTTCTTCTTCGCCACCAATATAAGGAATCACATTATCAACCATTTCAGGCCATGATTCGAAGGTCTTTCCTGCTCCCGATATGGCTTGATAGGTACATATTACCGCTTCTTTTGGCTCATAATCCATAAGGGCCTGAAAAACAGGCACATAACTTTGTATGGAACAGTTTGGTTTAACCGCAATAAATCCTTTAGATACACCCAGCCTTTTTCTTTGTGCTGCAATCACTTCTAGGTGTTCAGGATTGATTTCAGGTATAACCATGGGTACATCCGGTGTTGTCCTGTGGGCTGAGTTATTAGAAACAACCGGCACTTCTGCCTTAGCATAGGCTTCTTCAAGTTCCTTAATCGCTTGCTTGTCCATATCTACTGCACAAAAGATAAAATCAACCATGGAGGCAATTTTATTCACATCGCCGGCATCTTCAATGGTCATTTCACCAATAGCTTTAGGAATTGGATGACTCATCGCCCATCTATCACCCATAACTTCTTTATATTTTTTTCCGGCCGACCTTGGACTTGCTGCTAACACCACAATATTAAACCAAGGATGGTCTTCAAGTAACGTTATAAATCTTTGACCAACCATGCCAGTCGCACCGACTATACCAACATTTAAATTTTTCATTATTTAGCACCTCTTTTTTAGTGTGTGTGTTTCTAAGGAACACATTTGTCTTTACTAGGCGTATTTTAGCATATATTGACTTTTTAATCAAGCATATTCTACATTGGACTTTAAGTTGCACTTTCTTGAGAAGGTAAGAATAAGAAAAGTATAAGACCAAGAACAAACAAAGGTATGATGGCTAGAATACTATATCTAGCCTCACCAGTGATTGTAGCAACCAGGGCCATCAATGTCGGTCCTATAATAGCAGCAAACTTACCAAACACATTATAAAAACCGAAAAACTCATTAGAATTGTTCTTTGGTATGATTTTAGCAAAATAGGAACGGCTGAGTGCCTGTATGCCACCTTGCGCAGAACCAATAAGCGCGCCCAATATAAATACATGCCATAATTGCGTCATCATAAAGGCAAAGATTGTTGTTATGATATAGGTTAAAATCGCAACAATAATCATTTTTTTAGTCGAATATTTCTTTGCAAAAATACCATACAACAAAGCACAAGGAAAAGCAATTAATTGAATCACCAACAAAATACCAAGTAGCATAAAAACATCTGTCGCATCCAGTCCGAGAGAATCTGTGGCATAAGGTACCGCCATCTTGATAATTGTATCCACGCCATCAATATAAAGAAAATAAGCAATTAAGAAAGCAAATACTGTTTTATGTCTTCTTATATTTATAAATGTATGTCCCAATCGAATAAAACTGTTCTTAATTGGATTGGGTTCTCTTTCAACATAATGCACTTGACGCACATGCCTAAGCATAGGAATGGTAAACAACCCCCACCACAAAGCGGTGATAACAAAGCCTAGTTGGTAGCCTAACATCTGATCCAAACCAATAAAGAATACAACCACAAGTGATATGGTAAAGGGTACAACGGAAGCAATATAACCATAAGCAAAGCCTTTTGTTGATACAGAATCCATATTGGCATCTATGGATACATCTACCAGAAAAGCATCATAGAAAATATTGGCACCTGAAAACCCAATTGCTGTCACAATATATATACCGATTAATAGTTGCCACTGACCGTCCGGTACCACTGCAATTGCGCCTGTGAATACAATGCCTAATAAGGCAAAAAAAGCAAAAAAACGTTTTTTGACGTCCTTATAATCTGCAATAGTTCCAAGAATGGGACTAATAAGAGCGACCAAAATACTGGCAATAGAGTTGAAGTAACCAATATCCATATTACTTCCACCTTTAAACATACCAAAATAAACAGGAAAAAGTGCTGTTGTTATAGCCATTGAGTACGCTGAGTTACCACAATCATACAAAATCCAACTCTTTTCTTTTTTTGAAAGCTTAATAGGATTTGACATGCCATACCTCCCTTGTTTTTTTCATTATACCACTTTCCGAACCGTCAAAATAGTACTAAAAAAATACAAGTAAGATAGTGACTGTGGAAGGATTTTCATGGAATCCATTAATGATAACTACAAATAGTAAATTAAAAAAGTATATTAAAAAAGTATATTAAAAAAACACCAGTAATCTGGTGTTTTCTATATACTTCATTCTACTTTTGCGCATGAGCACATTTTATACAAACTTCTCAACATATGAAATCAACAATGCGAAGACAATAAAACCTACTGCCAAAGCAACGGTTGCTTTCTGTAATTTACCATCCATTGTACGCGCTTTATTTTTTCCCCAGTATGATTCTCCAGCGCCACCAATTGCACCTGATAGTCCTGCAGTCTTACCTTTTTGAAACAATACAACGGTAATCAATGCGATACATAACACAAAATATAATACTTTAACCAAAACTAATAATGCTGCCATAATTACACCTCCTAGTCAACATTAACATATTATCATAAACCCCAAATTGTTGCAATGCTTTTTTGTAATTATGGCACTAACAATAAAGGCCTAATAATAAAAGGGTTACCGATTGTCTAACCGATAACCCTTCATATAATCATCTACTAAAATGCATCATGACCCGGATAATAGGCAACATCTCCAAGTTCTTCTTCAATACGTAGTAACTGATTGTACTTCGCTACACGGTCAGATCGACATGGCGCGCCAGTCTTAATCTGCCCTGCATTCATAGCTACAACTAAATCTGCAATGGTCGTATCTTCTGTTTCTCCTGAACGATGAGAAACAACGGCTGTAAAACCAGCCTTATTAGCCATTGCAATGGCGTCAAGGGTCTCAGTAAGTGTACCAATCTGATTCACTTTAATGAGTATGGAATTACTCACACCCATTTTGATACCTTTTGATAATCTGGTGGTATTGGTAACAAAAAGATCGTCACCTACAAGTTGAACTTTGTCTCCAATAGCATCTGTTAGTTTTTTCCAACCTTCCCAATCTTCTTCATCAAGACCATCTTCAATTGAAAGAATTGGGTATTTATCAACAAGTTCAGAAAACAAAGCTACCAGTTCATCAGAAGTACGAATAACTTCATGACCTTTTACTTTACTTTCGCCCGGGAAGTGATATTTACCTGTTTTAGCATCATAAAGCTCACTTGATGCTGTATCCATTGCAATACCTACATCAGCACCTGGTTTGTAGCCTGCTTTTTCAATTGCTTCAATAATAATCTCAATGCCTTCTTCAACAGAAGATAAGTTTGGTGCAAAACCACCTTCATCGCCTACACCCGTTGATAAGCCTTTTGAATTCAAGACTTTTTTAAGGTTATGGTAGATCTCAGAACAAATTCGAAGACCTTCTCTAAAAGACTCTGCTCCAACCGGCATAATCATAAACTCTTGAAAATCTATGGTATTATCAGCATGCTCACCACCATTAATAATATTCATCATGGGTACAGGTAAAGTATGTGCATTAAAGCCACCTAAATATTGATACAGTGGTAAACCAAGTGCTTCAGCTGCCGCTCTTGCAGCTGCCATAGACACACCTAGAATCGCATTCGCGCCTAGCTTTGATTTATTATCCGTTCCGTCAAGAGCAATCATCGTTTCATCCAACAAACGCTGATCAATAACATTCATACCCATCAGTTCATCTGCAATAATATCATTGACATTGTCTACCGCATCTTGAACCCCTTTACCCATATAGCGATCGCCGCCATCTCTTAATTCAACAGCCTCAAATGCCCCCGTCGATGCACCCGATGGTACAATAGCACGCCCCACATATTGATCATCCACAACAACTTCGACCTCGATGGTAGGATTCGCTCTTGAATCCAATACCTCTCTTGCAAATATATCCGTAATCTCATAATACAGTTTCATAATATGACTCCTTTCATATATATAATTATTTAGGACCATACCCAATCGAGTTGTCCAGCTTCCTACTCCATTATACTATAATGGTACAAGATTGAAAACTATTTTATGAGAATGATTTTCATCAACTATAGTCTTTTCTAACTAGACACATTAATACAATCTATGCTTTTAGACCCTTATAAGTCAATACTCGGTATATCCACCTTAACCTCAATATCTTGCCCATAATCCACTTCATCAAACCCAAATCCAAAAAGCTTGAAAAACTCATCTTGATAAGACTGAATATCTAGCACTTGCTGCAAAGTATCTGTGGTCACTTGATCAAATAGAGCAATCGCGTCATGCTGTACATCTGCTTCCATTTCATAATCGTCTGTACGAATACGCCCTTCTTCATCTGTCTTAACCTCTTTGGCGTATAAAAAATCTCTAAATAACCTGTAAATCTGTTCAATACAACCTTCGTGCGTCCCTTTTGCCTTCATGACCTTGTATAATGCACCAATATAGAGGGGTACGATAGGAATTGCCGCACTGGCTTGAGTCACCAACGCCTTAGCAACCGTCACAAATGCAACACCCTTTAGATCTTTTAGTAATTCAGTAAGTTCCATTGCGGTTTGTTCTAGATGTTCCTTTGCCTTACCAATAGTACCTTCACGGTACATTGGTAAAGTAATGTCCGGTCCTATATAAGAATAGGCAATGGTTTTTACACCTTCGGCCAACACATCCGCATCCATCAGCTTCTTAATCCATAGTTCCCAGTCTTCGCCACCCATAACTTTTATCGTATTTTCGATCTCTTCTTTACTTGCAGGCAAAATGGTGGCTTCAGTAATCTGGCCTTGCATGACATCAATGGATTTATTTGTATAAGATTGTCCGATAGGTTTTAACACAGACCCATATTTCTCGCCTGTATCCGGATCAATCCTTCTTGGTGCAGCTAATGAATAAACTACAAGATCTATTTTACCCATTTCATTTTTGATTTTTTCAATAGTTTGATCTTTAATTTCATGAGAAAAGGCATCTCCGTTAATGCTCGATGCATATAATCCGGCTTTGGATGCCGCCACTTCAAAAGCTGCCGTATTATACCAACCGGCCGTAGCAGTCCTTTTTCCATTGGATTCTCTTTCATAAAATACGCCAAGGGTATTTGCACTACAGCCCGCCATGGACACGATTCTTGTTGCCAAACCATAACCGGTTGATGCACCTATAACCAGTACATTCTTAGGGCCATCTAAATTGCCTTGATTTCTTACATAAGCTATTTGATGATTGACACTTGCTGCACATCCTTCTGGGTGAGCAGTGGTACATATAAAGCCTCTGACTTTCGGTTCAACTATCATGTTTAATCTCCTATCAAAATTACTTTGATTTTCAAAGTAATTTTACTTGAATAACTGTTTTTTGTCAACCCTACCGCATATAAATCTTCAAGAAAGTACATTATATTCCTTCGATGCTTTTGCATAACATAGGAAAAGATGGTAGGTCAATTGAGAACTACCATCCTAAAAAATGAATCTATTTTTGTAATAATATGCTTTTATTTAAGGTTTTACTAATAAAGAGGTACCGGTCATCTCAACAGGGATACTAATACCCATTAAGTCTAATAAGGTCGGTGCAATATCTGCCAGTTGACCTTCTCTTAAAGTCACGCCAGGATCTCCGTTTACTAATATAAATGGTACGGGATTAATTGTATGTGCCGTAAAAGGCTGATGGGTTGTATAATCAATAAGTTGTTCAGAGTTTCCATGATCCGCACATATGAACATAACACCATTCACTTCAAGTAGGGCTTCATAAGCAGCTCCAACACATTGATCAACGGTCTCAATCGCTTTAATTGCCGCCGATTCTATACCCGTATGTCCGACCATATCCGGATTTGCAAAATTAACAATAATCAAATCATGCTTGCCACCCTTAATTGCTTTTACCAACTCATCACTGACTTGATATGCACTCATTTCCGGTTGCAAATCATAAGTCGCAACCTTTGGTGAAGGCACAAGTATTCGGTCTTCTAAAGGATTAGCAACCTCTACACCTCCATTAAAAAAGAAGGTGACATGAGCGTATTTCTCTGTTTCTGCCAGTCTCAATTGAGTTTTACCAAGAACTGAAATATATTCTCCCAGCGTGTTGGTTAAAGAAGTTTTACCATAGGCTACTTCTTTATTATTTATTGTAATGTCATAATTGGTAAAACAGGTAAACACAAGTTTCATCAAACCCTGTTTTCTTTCAAAGCCTCCAAATGTCTCATCACAAAAAGCTCTGGTCAGTTCACGTGCACGATCCGGTCTGAAATTAAAGAAAATAACAGAATCACCATTCTTAACCCTTGTCACAGGCTTGCCATCTTCTATAACAACCGTTGGTAGCACAAACTCATCATTGTTGCCTTGTTCGTATGAATTCTTAACCGCTTCTATACCCGAATTCGCTGTTTGACCTATGCCTTCAACCAAAGCATCATAAGCTAATTGCACACGGTCCCATCGATTATCTCTATCCATAGCATAATAGCGCCCATGAACAGAAGCGATCTTACCGACTTTTAACAAATCCATTTTATTTTGTAATTCTGTAACAAACTCAATACCAGAAGCCGGTGGTGTGTCTCTTCCGTCTAAAAAGCAGTGGACATAAACATTTTCAAGACCTTCTTTTTTAGCAAGCTCTAATAATGCATACAAATGTTCATTATGGCTATGTACACCCCCATCAGATACTAGGCCCCACAAATGAAGATCGCTATTATTTGCCTTGCAATTGTTAATTGCCTTAAGGAATGCCGGATTTTCATAGAAATCTCCATCTTTTATGGATTTGGTTATTCTTGTAAGTTCTTGATATACAACTCTACCTGCACCAATATTAAGATGACCTACTTCCGAGTTACCCATTTGACCGTCAGGTAAACCTACATCTAGACCACTGGCTTTTCCTTTTACTGAAGGGTAGGTTGATGTAATCTTGTCCATAACCGGCTTATTTGCCATATACACTGCATTGCCCTCTTTTTTATCATTTAGACCATATCCATCTAAGATCATTAATACTGTTGGTTTTTTTATCATCATCATTACTCCTTTTCTTTGTATATTAATATTTAAGCACTTGCATAACAGGTTATGCAAAAGCTTAAGCATTAAGTACTGATTATGGTTATCATTATACCATATTCAATGAAAAGTTTGAATCACTCATAATAAGATTTTTATAAAGTATTTCAAAGGGTTGCTGGATGCAACCCTTTGACACTTCAACTATGGTTTATTATTATTTAAAATTTACAATATCGCCAAATCCAGTTGTTAGGCTAGCACCACCAACCAAACCACCATCAATATTTGGTTTTGAGAATAATTCAGCTGCATTTCCGGCATTTACAGAACCACCGTATTGAATTCTCATAGCCTCGGCAACTTCTGTTCCATAAAGCTCAACAAGCAGTTTTCTAATAGCAGCACATACTTCTTCTGCCTGATCACTTGTAGCTGTCACACCTGTACCAATCGCCCAAATTGGCTCATAAGCGATAACTACTTTTTTAGCCTCTTCCGGAGATACATTAAGTAAGCCAACCTTGATTTGTTGTCTCACAAGATCAACAGTTACCCCTTGTTCTCTTTGTTCAAGGTATTCTCCACAACATAAGATTGGTACTATACCATACTCTAGCGCTTTTATGACTTTTTTATTAACTGTTTCATTGGTTTCAGCAAAATACTCACGTCTTTCTGAATGACCAATGACAACATACTTAACACCGATTTCAGTCAACATGTTTGCTGCTATTTCACCGGTATAAGCACCCTTGTCTTCAAAGTGCATATTTTGAGCACCTATTGCAACATTTGTACCTTTAGTTGCTTCAACCGCTGCTACTAAATCCACTGCAGGCACACAGAAAACAACATCTGTATCCTCTGATTTTACAAGTGGTATCAACTCCTCAATTAAAGCCACCGCTTCTTTTGGGGTTTTATTCATTTTCCAATTTCCTGCCGTAATCATTCTACGCATTTTACTACCTCCATAATATTATATAATCTATTTGTTGTCAGCTGCTGCAAGCCCCGGTAATTCTTTACCTTCCAAAAACTCTAAGGAAGCGCCACCACCTGTTGATATGTGAGACATTCTATCACCAAATCCAAGTTGATTTACAGCTGCTGCTGAGTCACCACCACCGATTATAGAAATACAATCTGAGTCTGCAAGTGCCTGAGCTATCGCTTTTGTACCATTTGCAAAATTCTCAAATTCAAACACACCCATAGGGCCATTCCATATAACTGTTTTTGCACCTTTGATTGCATCTGCATATAGCACTTGAGTTTCTGGACCGACATCAAGACCCATCCATTCACCTTCAATTCCACCACGATGAACCGTCTTGAATTCTGTATCATTTTTGAATTCTTTTGCTACAACATGATCAATTGGTAATAAGAATCTTACATTCTTTTCCATTGCCTTATCAATCATTTTTAGGGCATAATTTAATTTGTCACCTTCAAGTAATGAACTTCCTACGTCATTTCCAAGAGCCTTCAAAAATGTATAAGCCATACCACCACCAATGATAATTGTATTAACTTTATCAAGAAGGTTGTTAATTACATCGATTTTATCAGAAACTTTTGCACCACCTAGAATAGCAACGAAAGGTCTTTCCGGACTTTCAATGGCATTACCAAGATAGTCAATTTCTTTTTGCATAAGATAACCAACAACACTGGTTTCCATATATTCTGTAACACCAACATTGGAGCAATGTGCTCTATGTGCTGTACCAAAAGCATCATTTACAAAAATCTGTGCCAAAGAAGCAAGATCTTTTGAGAAAGCTTCTCCGTTTTTTGACTCTTCTGCTCTGAATCTTGTATTTTCAAGAAGTACAACATCACCGTCTTTCATCGCTTCAACGGTTGCTTTTGCTTTTGGTCCTACCACTTCATCATCTGCTGCAAAAACAACTTCTTTACCCAGCATTTCAGAAAGTTTAATCGCAACTGGTGCTAATGAAAATTTAGCATCTGGACCTTTTGGTTTTCCTAGATGAGAACACAAAATAACCTTTGCTCCTGAACTAATTAGCTTATTAATGGTTGGTAGTGCACCTTCAAGCCTGTTTATATCTGTTATTGCACCATCAATAATCGGAACGTTAAAGTCACATCTTACTAATACCTTTTTACCTGCTACTTGAATATCTTCTACTGTTTTTTTACTAAACATATGTACTGCTCCCTTCTAATATCTTAATAATATAGGCTATAGTATAGGTTGTAATATTGGAATTTAAACAAAATGGGCCCGGCCGCATAGTCAAGCTACAAGACCGGACCCATTTATGGATCATATTAAATTCTATTATACTTAGTAGGATTACTTACTTAATTCATCTAAGTATT
This sequence comes from Petrocella sp. FN5, assembly GCF_029210395.1. Lineage (GTDB taxonomy): Bacteria > Bacillota > Clostridia > Lachnospirales > Vallitaleaceae > Petrocella. The sequence continues at coordinate 36,668 of NZ_JARGDP010000004.1, forward strand.
TAATAACTCTAACCATTTGGCTTGTGTAGGAATTCTCATTGTCATACCAAGAAACAGTTTTAACAAGTGATTGACCATTACCAAGTGGTGTTACTTTCGTTTGAGTAGCATCAAATAATGAACCGAAAGTGATTCCGATAACGTCAGTTGATACAATAGGCTCTTCATTGTAACCGAATGAATCGTCTGATGCTGCTTTCATAGCTGCATTGACTTGATCTACAGTCACTTCACCATTTACAACAGATACTAATTCTGTTAAAGAACCTGTAATAACTGGAACACGTTGTGCTGCGCCATCAAGAACACCATTTAGTTCAGGAATAACAAGGCCGATTGCTTTAGCTGCACCAGTTGTGTTAGGTACGATATTTGCTGCTGCTGCTCTAGCTCTTCTTAAGTCACCTTTGCCATGTGGTGCATCTAACGTGTTTTGGTCATTGGTGTAAGCATGAATCGTAGTCATAAAACCTTTTTCGATCTTAGCTAATTTGTTCAATGTATCTGCCATTGGAGCTAGACAGTTTGTTGTACAAGATGCTGCTGAAACTACAGTTTCTGAGCCATCTAGGACATTTTCATTAACGCCAAATACAACACTCTTTAAATCGCCGGTAGCAGGTGCTGATATAACAACTTTTTTGGCACCAGCTGTGATATGTGCTGAAGCTTTGTCTTTATCTGCAAAAAATCCAGTACACTCAAGTACAACGTCAACATCCAATTCACCCCAAGGAAGTTCTTTAGGATCTCTTTGAGCATAGATCTTGATTTCTTTTCCTTCTACGATAATTGAATCTTCAGTAGCTGTAACTTCTTTACCAAATCTACCTTGTGCTGAGTCATACTTCAATAAGTGAGCCAATGTTTTTGCATCTGTTAAGTCGTTGATACCTACGATTTCATAACCTTCTGCATCGAACATTTGTCTAAATGCAAGACGACCGATACGTCCAAAACCATTAATTGCGATTTTTGTCATTTTTGTTTCCTCCTAGAATATATTATTGTTTTTATCTATGACTTAGTGCCCTGTTATGTTAAAGGGCCATAAATCTAAAGCTGTAAAACAGCTTATTGACCATTGTCTTTTGAAAGTGCTATAACACCATTTGCCGCACCCTCATCCATTATAACACATCCACGGCTTAATAGCTTCTTAACTGATAAAATTGCATCAGATTTACTATGCCCTCCGGCCACCGCTATTGGATATTTTAATTCTGTCATTTGATCCATGGTTATACCAATCGATCTAGATGCATAAATCACTTCGCCTTGTTGATTAAAGTAATAACCTAAGGCTTCAGCTGTTGCTTGACCGTCCGTCAGTAATTTAACAATGTCTTCCCCAAGATTCCTACGTTCAGACATTTTACAGGCATTTCCTATTCCGTAAATCAGTATATTGGATTTGATAAGTTTATTAAGTGTTTCTTGAATCTCCGGCTCTTCCCTTACACTTTCCAAGGATTTTTGACTCAGATTATCCGGAATATTTAATAAAGTATAGTTAGAGTGAATTTTTTCAGCTAACATGGCTACCAAAGTATTGGCTTGATATGACACATTATTTCCAAGGCTGCCTCTAGCCGGTACAACATATACATTTTTTGCTTTAATTGGGTTTGAAGGTATGGCTTCAATCATTCGATGTACAGTTGAGCCCCCTGTCAATGCAATTATATCATTGTCCGTGATATTTCTAAGCAATACCTTTGCTGCTGCATGACCAATATTATAAATAGCTTCATCATCTTGGTCTGCGTCTCCAGATACGATTACAACTTCTTCACATTCAAGGATGTCTTTAATCTGCTCTTCAATCGTTGTTAAACCTTCAATCTGTTCCATGAAATCCTTCAGTTCATGAATCAATTGAAGACCCATAGGTTCAAGCATCATACCTGATCCAGACGAGGAAATAAATCCTTCATCACGCATAAACTCTGTATCTGTTCGTATTAACTTTTCACTCAGATGCAAACGATAGGACAATGAGCGTCTGCCAATAGGTTGAAAAAGATGAATGCCTCGAAGAACTTTGTATCTACGTCTTAATACCGTTAATTCTTTTGGAATTATTTTCTGTAAAGCGGCTGTGTATGCTTCCATAATCAACTCCCGGACCCTTTTTGGTCCCTGTTGTCATTTTTCGTCCCAAGTCATTTCCAAAAAAATGCTTTATCTGTTAAGCACACTCTTATTATAACATTTTACAAATAAATTACAAGGTTTTTAGTTGAAATTTTGTACTTTTCACAAATATAGCTCAAGCCAGTATCGACTATGAAGTTCCTGGAACTGTATATGTTTTCATGGGATATATATTCTACTACCAACATCGACCGGTTTCTTTTTTATTGCACTTAGACGGACCTTCCGGGCAGTGATAACATACTTCGTTCACTAACAACCTAGCTTCTTGGTATGCTTTTATGTTTTCTAGAGTTGTTTCTGCAATATTGCTTAATGCTTCTCTTGTCAAAAATGCTTGATGAGACGTCACAAGTACATTGCTAAACGATAAAAGCCGCGCAAGAATATCATCATCAATACTTTCAGATGAAAAGTCTTCAAAAAAGTATTCACTTTCTTCTTCATAAACATCTAATCCTGCTGACCCGATTCTTTTTGATTTTAATCCATCAATAAGATGTTCAGTCTGAATAAGTGCACCTCGAGAAGTATTAATAAGCATTACGCCTTCTTTCATTTGTTGTATTGCATGGTCATCAATCATATAATGTGTTTCTTTGGTTAGAGGGCAATGTAATGAAATAATATCCGATGCTTGATAAAGACTTGCAAGTTCGACAAACTCAACACCTTCAATCTCTGATGGATACATATCATATGCAATTACCTTCATGCCCAGTCCCTTACAAATATCTATAAATATGCGTCCTATCTTTCCTGTTCCAATAACACCAACGGTTTTACCATGAAAATCAAATCCGGTTAAGCCGTTTATATTAAAGTTATTATCTCGTGTTCGTACATATGCTCTATGGGTTTTTCTGTTCAAAGAAAACATCAGTGCAATTGCGTGTTCTGCTACTGCATAAGGTGAATATGCCGGAACTCTTACAATATGCAATCTATTGTATGCCGCTTTAAAATCGACATGGTTATAACCTGCGCATCGCAGCGCTAATAATTTTATACCCATATCCACCAAGGCATTAACAACCGATTCATTTAATGTGTCATTTACAAATGCACACGCAACATCTGTATGCGCTGCCAAAGCCACTGTATCTTCATTTAATTTTGATTCAAAATATTTAATCTTCATATCATATTGATCAATATATTGATCAAAGGATTGACGGTCGTAAGGCTTTGTATCAAAAAAAGCTATTCTCATATACACACTCCCTATCCAAATCTAGTAAATTTGTGCCTTTAGTATAATGCAATTATATATCAAGAATTCGTAAACGTCGAGTAAGGTAGCATACAAATATTGTCTTTCCTCTGGTTAGTCCTTATAGTTCACACCCCAACTAGTATATACTCATATCTTTGTAATAGAATCAGAAAAACCGTCCCTGGTTACCTATGTTACCTAGAAATAATTCCTTGAAAATACTATGAAAAGTTAGTACACGTGCAGAGTTAATTAGTACACTATGGCTTGGACGTCAAAGCTAAGTTGTTAAAAATTATAACACTTACAATAGTTTCCGTATATGGCTAATATATTCGTTTTTTTAAAGTTTCATACTTTAGTATGAGGCTTTTTTTCTTGAATTCATACTTGTTTGCGATGTGCTATTAGGCCAAAGAGGCTATACTTTTTCAATAGCAGGGAAATGAGGAAACAATTAGAATTAAGGAGATGAAGCAAGTGAAAAAAAACGATTCAAGTAATGTTAATGGTGATGATTCTAATAATAGGGAGCATCGGAAAATACACTTTCATTTTTTATCTGTAGTGCATTTGCATCAGCAGACTTTTATCCAAAGGTTGATATTGAACCGCAAAAAGCATTAACGCGAGCAGAAGCATACGCACTATTGTCTCGATTGATTAACCGAAGTCAATTCGAAGGTAGAGAGAAAGTTCTCAGTAATTATGTGATCCATTAAGAAAAAAGTCAATATAGCTCATAAGAGTTATGTTGACTTTTTTTGTTCATATTGACCATAGTGACCAGAGGTTTAGCTGTGTTAATTTCATTCGATAGAAATTGCTAATGAACTTGACAAAAGTAAGTTAAACCTCCGCTTCAAATTATTATATAATTTCATCCTTAACATAATAGGCCAAATTCAATGCATGGTCTGTAATTCTTTCAAGATTACTGATGGAGTCTAAAAAGACAACGCCAGTTGAAGAATCACAAACATTTTTACCAAGCCTTTTAATGTGCTGGCCTCTTAAGTGTTCTTCCATAACGTCCATTTCTTCTTCGTTGGATTCAACCATTTTTACCAAATCCGCATTGTCATCTCTTCTAGCCTCAATCGCCATGCGTATAGTATCTAGTGCCAATTTTGAAATTACTTTGAATTCCCCTTCTGCTTCATCTGAGAATTTCAACTCATTTTCAATATAGTACTTTGCCAAGTCGGCTATATTTTCAGCATGATCACCAACACGTTCTATATCATTAACCGAATGGAACAGGTTTGTTATTACAAGATTTTGATGTTCATTCAAAACGGTATTGCTGATTTTCACCAAATAATCTGTAATTAGTTTTTCTAGTTTGTTAATTTTCTTTTCATTACTTAGGACTTCAGCTATCTTCTTAGTATCCTTTTCAAGTAACGATTCTATTGCCAATTGTGTATTATTAACTGCCAAGTCACCCATTCGTGCCACTTCTTTGATTGCATTTTCTACGGCAAAAGTAGGGGTTTCTAATATCCTTGCATCTAGGTGCCTAAGGGCAAGCTCTTCTTCATCTTCCACCAAACGATCAACACCAGGTACAATTCGCTCAGCGATTGCTGCCAACTGTGTTGCAAAAGGAAATAGCATGGCTGTGTTGGTCACATTAAAAAATGTGTGGAAAATAGAAATCTGCGTCATGGTAATAATCGTATGTCCATGGGTTATATCAAAGAATTCAAAATAAATATATGTTCCCACCGTAAACACGACTGTTCCAAAAACATTAAACAATAAATGGACATAGGCCGCACGTTTAGCGGTCTTACTGGCCCCTATACTAGACAACATTGCTGTAAAGGTTGTTCCAATATTTTGACCAAGAACAATGTAAATAGCTGCGCTAAAAGGAATAATGCCAGTTGCAGCTAGTGTCTGAAGGATACCCACAGATGCGGAACTGCTTTGAATAATTGCCGTCACTACCGCTCCGGCAAAAACAGCTAGAATTGGATTTTTTCCAAGAACAATAAAAGCGTCTTTAAAAACTTGAGAATCTTTATAGGGTGTTATACCTGATTTCATCAACTCTAATCCAATAAAAATCAGTGAAAAACCAACCAGAATCTCACCAATCTGTTGCTTTTTTTTATCTTTAGAAAAAAACAATACACTAGCACCAAGTCCCATAATTAATGGAGCAATCTTCTCAGGCTTAAAAAACACCATCCATTCCGCACTTGAAACAATCCAAGAAGTAATGGTTGTACCGATGTTAGCACCCATAATAACACCAGTTGCCTGTACCAGATTCATTAGGCCTGCATTTACAAATCCAATCACCATAACTGTGCTGGCTGAACTACTCTGAACAATCGCCGTTACAAGTGCTCCAACAATAACACCAATGAAGCGGTTATTGGTTAATGCACCAAGTAGGTTTTTCATTTTATTTCCGGCTGTTTTTTGCAAACCATCTGCCATGATATGCATACCATACAAGAACATACCAAATCCGCCAAATAGTGCAAAAATATTAAAAAGTACGTTTTGAAATCCAACCCAGTCCATTGCAATATCCTCCTAAATCAAAACCATTGATACGTTATTATGATCAATGTCATCTTTTTGTAAAATAAATATTATATACTCGTAAATAACCAAGACTATATTACCATGTAACTTAGGCATAAAACAAGTGATTTATGAATTCCCTTCATTTTTGTTTATATACCACGAATTCTATGTTAAAATTAATTCATATTTGGTTAAGGCGTCAAAACTATTTAGTTGAGCTTTCACATCTTGAATGTTAATTAGGTAGAACTTAGTTTTGACCCTTTTAACCATATTTGATTATCTTAAAAGGAGAATCTATATGATACGTTCAGATTTACATAACCATACCTATTTTTCATTTGACAGTCAGGCCTCAATGTCGGATATGATTGAGGCTGCTAGAAAAAAAGGGTTAAGTACCATGGCCTTTACTGACCATCATGATATCGACTTTAATTATGAAGGCATATCTGGAGAGCTAGATGTTCTTAATTACATAAAAGCCATAGATGAAATAAGAACTGGGTTGACCGATGACTTTAATCTGTTGACAGGAATCGAATTTGGGATAGAAAAGCATTTACATGAACCTTTACGTCAATTGGCAAGGCGTCATGCTTTTGATTTCATCATTAGTTCCACACATTTTGCAAAAGGTAAAGATCCTTATGAGCCCACCTATTTTGATGGTTTAACTCGAAATGAAGGCTATTTCAGCATCTTTGAGGATACCCTCTTTAATGTTCAGCATTTTGATGACTTTGATACTTTAGGTCATCTCGATTATGTCATTAGGTATTGGCGCAGAGATGATCATAAAAAATATACCTATGCTGACTTTTCTGATGTATTAGATGCAATCTTGACCACTTTGATTCGTAAAGACAAGGCACTTGAGGTTAATACCAGTGGTTATGTTTACAAATTAGATCAACCTCATCCAAGTTATGAAGTTCTAAAAAGATACCATCAGCTTGGTGGAGAATTGCTTACCATCGGATCGGATGCCCATCGACCAGAGAATGTGGCGACCTCTTTTGATTTGGTTGAAAAACATCTCAAAGACATCGGATTCAAGTCCTATACTCAATTCCAAAAAAGGGTACCGAAGCAAATTGGCTTTAATTAGGTCTTCAGTTTTTTTTGTAACAATAAAAAAACACCTTCAATCTCATTGATTTCATAATCAACGATTTATTGGTGTTTTTTTGATTTATTTTCATTCATTTAGAGCTCAAATGATGGTTCCTCCACCCACAACAAGCTCTCCGTCATAGAGAACCACCGCTTGCCCTGGTGTAATCGCTCTTTGAGCATCTTCAAATCTCACTTCCATCAAGTCATCATCAACCATCTTAACATGACAACCGGCAGGTTTATGGCTGTATCTGATTTTTGCTGTGAAAAACTTTTCGCCTTCCAGTTTTTCAAATGGCATAAAGTTCAATTGGTTGGCTAGTAAGGAAAAAGCAAAGGTATCCTTATTATCGCCAATAACCACTTCCTTTGTATCCGGTCTAATTGCTGTTACAAATCCCGGTTTTCCGAGGCTTAATCCAAGCCCCTTCCTTTGACCTATCGTATAGTGAACAATGCCTTTGTGGCGTCCTAAAATATTACCCTTTTCATCTACAAAGTTACCTTCTATGGATTTTTCTCCAGTGTAGGTTTCAAGGAATTTAACATAGTCACCATCCGGTACAAAACATATGTCTTGACTGTCCGGTTTATTGGCAATTCTTAGATTGATTTTTTCTGCTATAATTCGCACTGTATCCTTATCATAATCTCCAACGGGCATCAAGGTCTTACTAAGCTGATCCTGTGTCAGGTTATATAAAGCATAAGTCTGGTCTTTTTTTATGGTTACGGATTGTTTTAAAGCGTATCTGCCATTTTCCAGCTTGACCACTTTAGCATAATGACCTGTAGCAATGAAATCAGCGCCAATATTCATACTGCGTGTCAACAAAGATTCCCACTTTACTTTTCGGTTACAAGCAATACAGGGATTTGGTGTCTTGCCTTCTTTATAAGATGTAACAAAATAATCAATAACTTCACGGTTAAACTCTTCCTTAAAATTCATAACATAATAAGGTATGTCAAGTGACTGGGCTACCCTTCTGGCATCATCTACTGCCGAGAGGCCACAACATCCACCTTCTTCTTCTTCAAGGTCTCTTTCTTCATTCTGCCATATTTGCATGGTGACACCAATGACATTATAACCTGCTTCTTTTAATAGGTAGGCTGCCACAGATGAATCCACACCTCCTGACATCCCTACTACAACTGTTTTAGTATTCATAATATTCCTCTAGAATTCTTCTTCTTCTTCTTCTTCTTCTTCTTCATGGTCTTCAAAAGGCTTAGGTTCTTCTAATCCCTCTATAACAATACCGTTTTTCTTCGCATAATCCCACAGTGCTGCTTGGAGTGCTTCTTCTGCAAGAAGTGAACAATGCACTTTAGCTCTAGGAAGACCGTCTAGTGCCTCCATAACCGCTTTATTGGTCACTTCCATAGCTTCAATAACTGTCTTTCCTTTTACTAATTCTGTTGCCATAGAGCTGGTGGCTACTGCAGCACCACATCCAAAAGTTTTAAACTTAACATCCTGTATCACATCATCTTTAATATCCAAGTAGATTCTCATAATATCGCCACATTTTGCGTTACCAACTGTGCCTACACCTGAAGGGTCTTCTATTTCACCCATGTTTCTAGGGTTTTGAAAATGATCCATTACCTTTTTAGTATACATACCATTACACCTCTATCTTTCAATTTTTACTTGTTTTTTTAAATAGTCTTCATACAAGGGTGACATTTCTCTTAGCCTAGCTACAATGACGATTAAAGACTCAATAAGATAATCCATTTCTTCTTTTGTATTCTGTTCCCCAAGACTAATCCTTAAAGAGCCATGGGCAATCTCATGAGGTAGGCCTATGCCCAATAAAACATGAGAAGGATCTAAAGATCCTGATGTGCAAGCTGACCCGCTAGATGCACATATATCTTTCATATCTAACATGATTAGCAAGGATTCACCTTCGATGAATTCAAAGCTAAAGTTAGCATTGTTTGGAAGTCTATACTCTCTATGTCCGTTAAGTCGACAATGGGGTATTCTTTCTAGTACTTGTTCGATTAAGTAATCCCTAAGTTCTGCCTGTCTTTTGCTTTCTGCTTCCATGGATCTTATTGCCAATTCGATTGCTTTTCCAAAACCTACAATAGCCGGTACATTTTCAGTACCTCCACGACGTTTTTTTTCTTGCCCGCCACCATGAATAAAAGATCTTAGTTTTATGCCTTTTCTTACATATAGGGCACCTATGCCCTTAGGACCATATAACTTGTGGCCACTTATGCTTAACAGATCAATATGCATGGCATTCACATCAATTGGTATATGTCCTACACCTTGAACGGCATCTGTATGAAAAAGAACACCTGCCGCTTTAGCAATAGCACCTAATTCTTCTATTGGTTGAATTGTACCAACCTCATTGTTGGCTAGCATAATTGTTATCAATATGGTCGAATCCTTTATAGCCTCTTTAAGGTCATTAGGATTAACCAATCCATCTTTATCCACTTCCAAATACGTCACTTCATAGCCATTTTTTTCTAGGTACTCACAGGTATGAAGGACAGCGTGGTGTTCAATCGCTGTTGTGATGATATGATTCCCTTTGGCCTTATAGCTTTCTGCAATACCTAAAATTGCCCAGTTGTCTGATTCAGTACCGCCGCTGGTGAAGAAAATCTCTCTCTCGTTGGCACCAATAGCTTTTGCCACTGATTCCCTTGCTTCTTCAATGGCTTCCTTATTTTGCCCTGAGAATTCATAAATACTTGAAGGGTTACCAAATTTTTCAGTAAAATACGGTAGCATCACCTCCACCACTTCCGGTTTGGTAGGTGTTGTTGCTGCATGATCTAAATAGATTTTCTTATTCATAACCTGCTCCTATCTGCTCGCCTGAGATTTATCTATTTCAACTTGTTCATTCACAAGGTCTTGAAGACTAATATTGTCCACAACATCGTTAATGCTGTCACTGATACGTTTCCATACAAATTTTGTTACACATAAACCTGATTCCGAACACACTTTTTCATCATTAATCAATGAACAATCTACTGGATTTAAGTCCCCTTCAAGGGCTCTTAATATATTCCCTACAGAAATCTGGTCCGGTTTTTTTGTAAGCATGTAACCACCTTGAGCACCTCTTGTACTTTTAACATAGCCTGCTTTTTTAAGAAGTGCTATGATTCTCTCCAGATAGTTTTCTGATATTTCCTGGCGTTCTGATATGCTCTTGATGGATACCTGATTTTCCTTTGAATGTATGGCAAGATCTATCATGGCTCTAAGTCCATATCTTCCTTTTGTTGAGAGTTTCACTGCATCACCTCATAATTCCTACTAAATGACTCGGATATGATTCTATGTAAGATTATCATGCCCATTGATACTTTGTCAATACTTTGACATGTATTTTATAAGTACATATCCAACTTATTTGGTCGGATATGAAAAATGTACAAAAAACAGACCATACCTTTGCTGGGTACAGCCTGTTGAAATATTTCTATGTATAGGATTATAATGATTTTACTTATCTTGAGCTCGGTCTTCGATAACCTTCATTTGTATCTCTGCCGGTGCCTCATCATATCGTTCAAAGTTCAAAGTAAACATGCCTCTACCTTGTGTCATAGATCTTAAATCCGTTGAGTAACCATACATTTCACCCATTGGGACCTCAGCCATAACTTCTTGTTTACCTTTTACAGGATTCATGCCCATGACACGTCCCCTTCTCTTATTCAAGTCACCAATAATATCACCCATATAATCATCTGGCACAACAACTCGAACACTGGCAATCGGCTCTAATATAATTGGTTTGCAGACTTTCATCGCTTCTTTGAAGGCTGCAATCGTTGCCATCTTAAAAGCCATCTCTGATGAATCAACCGGGTGATACGAGCCATCTACAAGTGTTGCTTTTACACCTACAACCTTATATCCTGCTAATGCACCACGATCTACAGATTCAATCAAGCCTTTTTCTACTGCTGGGAAATAGTTCTTAGGTACAGAACCACCGACAATCTTCTCCTCAAAAACAAATGGCTTTTCACGGTCACCTGAAGGTTCAAATTCCATGACCACATCACCATATTGGCCATGACCTCCTGATTGTTTCTTATGTCTTCCCCGTACTTGACCCTTTGCTTTTATTGTTTCCCGATAGGGAATTCTAGGTTTGACCAACTCAATCTCAACCTTGAACTTATCCAATAACTTACTCTTGATTATCTCCAAATGTTGGCCACCGACACCATACAATAACTCCTGATGATTCTCCGTATCCAGAAAGATGTTGATGGTTGGGTCTTCTTCCATTAATTTATGAATACCGGATGTCATCTTCTCTTCTTCACCTTTTTTGATTGGAAGAACCGCTCTATATGCTAATGATTCTGGGAATGTGATACCAGGTAGTTTAACCGGCTTAGCAGGATCACACAAAGTATCCCCTGTACTCACATCTGTCATTTTAGCAAAGGCGCCAATATCACCCGCATGAATCTCATCCACTTCAAACTGTTCTCTACCTCTTAATACATAGATGTGGTTTGCTTTTTCCTTCTGATCCTTATTGACATTCAACAATTGCATGTCTTTCTTTATGATTCCTGAATAAACTCTAAATAGAGATAACTTTCCTACATAAGGGTCAATAATTGTCTTGAACACAAGAGCTGTTGCCTCATGGTCGATATCACAAAAAACTTCCACTTCTTCACCGGTATCCGGATCCTCACCATAAACACTTGTGTGTTCTTCTCTAGGAGAGGGCATATATTTTACTAAAGAATCCATCAAGACTGTGACACCTGTGTTATTTGTTCCTGAACCACATAGCACAGGTATGATTGACCCATCTATTACACCATTATGTAAAGCATTTTGAATTTCCTCAAGTGTAAATGCTTCACCATCAAAGTATTTTTCCATTAAGGCTTCGTCACTTTCTGCAACAGCCTCTAAGATCATTTCTCTAACCTCATTGACTTCATCCATTAAGTCTTCTGGTATATCACAAGGCTCTACATGATCTTTTACAAATTTTCTGCCTTCCATTTTTATAATGTTAACAAACCCAACAAAATGTTCATCTTCTTTAATCGGAACTTGAAACGGTGCAATCGATTTACCAAAAATATCTTTTAATTGGTTCAGCACCTTGTTTAAATCTGCATTATCATCGTCCATATCTGTCACAAATACAATTTTGGGTATTTCCATTTCTTCTGTGTATTCAAAAGCCTTTTCCGTCCCCACTTCAACACCTGATCTGCCTGAGACTACAACAATGGCACTATCGGCAACACGTGTGGCCTGCTTTGCTTCACCGACAAAATCGAAATATCCAGGTGCATCCAATAAATTAAGTTTGCAGTCCTGCCATTCAATAGGTATACAAGAAGTACTAATTGAAAAGCCTCTCTTGATCTCTTCTTTATCAAAATCGCTAATCGTGTTGCCTTCTTCCACTTTTCCTTGTCGTTTAACAATGCCATCCACATGGGCCATAGCTTCCACCAGTGTAGTCTTACCGCTTCCTCCATGGCCTAATAATACAATGTTTCGAATCTGTTCGGACTTATAAATCTTCATCGTATGTCCCCCAATCTTAAGTTAGTATTTTGAAACCTTAGCGCTATCACTCATAATATCTGACTAGATATGACCACCTATACGCAGCGGCACAGTATATATCCTATATTACGAGAAATTGCTGATACCTCTAGTATTCTACATTATTCATCTATTTCCTTCAAAGAATTTTATTTTATTAAAGTTTTTTTATGCAAGTTAACCAAAGCCTTAACTCTATTTATCTTACAATATGCTACATTCTTCCTTTTTTGGCACTTATACTATCACCTTCATTCAATAGTCATAATTTTCCGAATATTGACTTTACAAGTTAAAGCTTTAAACCGTTGACACAATCATCCCCACATGTTAATATGACTTCACCCTTTAAAAGGCATAAATACGTCTATTTTAAAGGTTTTTTTCTTCTTAAAATATTCTTTTAATCTTCACATTAAAATATATTCGGCCCTAATTATATGTTATAATATAGTCATTATTTTGAGAGGAGCTTTATAATTATGATCAAATACCGCAAAGAAGTAGAAGGCTTAAGGCCATATATTCCAGGCAAATCTATAGATGAAGTTAAGCAGGCATACGGGCTGACCCATATCGTCAAACTAGCATCTAACGAAAACCCTCTTGGATGTTCCGAGTTGGCTAAACAAAGTATTATTGAATCTCTAAATGAACCCAGCTATTATCCGGACGGCAACTGTACAGCTCTTAGGGCAAAGCTTGCTAAGAAATACAATCTAAGCCCAAATCAATTGATCTTTGGTGCAGGTTCAGATGAAATTATTAACATGATTACAAAAACCTATGTTTCCAAAAATGATGAAGTCATCACGGGAGATATCACCTTTCCCCAGTACAAAGCCGGCACCCTTCAAATGGGCGGAAAAATTATCGAAGTGCCTTTAAAGTCTTATATATTCGACTTAGATGGCATCCTTGCACATATAACAGATCAAACACGCATCATCTTCATCGCCAATCCAAACAACCCAACAGGAACCATGGTTAACGCTGCTGCGCAACTGAATTTCTTAAACAGAGTTCCAAAAGATATTCTCGTTGTTATGGATGAAGCCTATGTTGAGTACATCAGGGACTCTGATTTCCCTCAAACGATCCCTCTTCTTCATGAATATCCAAACCTAATGGTGCTTAGGACATTTTCTAAAATGTATGGACTAGCATCTATGAGAATCGGTTATGGTATCGCAGATGCGGATATCATCGAAAAAATCAATCGTGTAAGAGGTCCGTTCAATGTCACCACAGCCGCTCAAGTGGCCGCTCAAGCGGCGCTCGATGACGAGGCTTTTGTTCAGCGTACATATGAAGTAAACGAAGCTTCAAAAGCTTATACATATAATAGATGTCATCAACTGAAACTTTCATATATAGAAACCTTTGGCAATTTTGTCATGATTGATTTTGGTCGACCTAGCCCTGAAATGTTTGAAGCGCTTCAAAGTGAAGGGTATATCGTACGTCCCGGACACAACTTAGGTATGCCCGGTTTCCAACGCGTCACCCTTGGCACACCAGAACAGATGGAAGCATTCTTCAATGTTGTAGAAGGCATTTTAAAAGGTTAATGTGTCAAAACAATATGTTGAACTTTCATAAGAATATATAGTTGCGAATGCTTCTACGAAATCTATATATTCTTGTGAACTTAGTGAAACTTTGTTTTGTAATTAACCTTAAAGAAAAGGTTAATGTGTCAAAACAATATCTTGAACTTTCATAAGAAAGGATAAAGAAATGATTAAGCAGATTGGTTTTATTGGATTCGGACTCATTGGTGGATCCTTAGCAAAAAGCATTAGAAAGTACGGCCTAGCCGAAAAATTAATTGCTTATGACCTTCATCAAGCCCCCCTATATCAAGCTATAAATGAGGGGGTTCTAGATTATGTTGCAACCTCTCTAGAAGATGGCTTTGAATTATGTGATTTAATCTTCTTATGTTGTCCTGTGAAGATTAATATTGAGATGTTCAATAAACTGGTTGGTATCGTGCATGATCAGTGTATTATAACCGATGTAGGTTCAACCAAATGTGACATCCACAATGCCCTTGACACCTTGAATACAAACATAAAGTTTGTGGGCGGACATCCTATGACAGGTTCTGAGAAAAGTGGTTATGAAGCTTCCTCCTCTCAATTATTCGAAAATATTTTCTACATACTTACCCCCTCCAAAACGTCTAGACAAGAAGATGTTGATGTCTTAAAGAATCTTGTGATTGGTATTGACAGTATACCTCTTATTATGGATGCTTCTATACATGACAAAACAACGGCTTCAATTAGTCACGTACCGCATGTACTTGCTGCACTTATTGTTAATGCCGTAAAACACCTAGACACTGATCACGGTTATATGCATACACTTGCCGCAGGTGGTTTCAAAGATATTACTCGAATTGCCTCAGCCTCTCCGGTTATGTGGCAACAAATATGTTTAAGCAATAAAGAACCCATTTTAGATGTACTTGATTATTATAAAACCATGCTAATAACAATAGAACATTATATCAAAGAAGAAGATGCACATCATCTTTTCGAACTATTCAGTGAAGCTCAAGCATATAGAAATACTTTCAACGATACCTCATCCGGTATTTTTCCAAGGCAATATAGCTTTAGTGTTGACGTAGAGGATGAGCCTGGTATTATAGCAAAAATCGCCACCCTTCTCAGTGAAGCAAAAATCAACATTAAAAACATCGGCATCATCAACAATAGAGAAATTGATAACGGTGTACTCAATATACTTTTTGAAGATCAGAGCCATATGGACTTGAGCATTACATTGCTACGCAATCTTGGTTATACCATCTACACATAAAGCTTATGAGGAGGTTTTTATGCATATTCAACCTGTAAAACAACTAAAAGGTACATTAAAAGTACCGGGGGACAAGTCAATATCCCACCGTTCCATTATGTTTGGAGCCCTTGCAAAAGGAACAACTACAGTCGAAGGTTTTTTAACCGGTGAAGACTGTATGTCAACCATTGCTTGTTTCAGACAAATGGGCATACTCATAGAACAAGCTCAGGATAAAGTGACCATCCAAGGTAAGGGCCTTTATGGATTAACCAAACCGGATTCTGTTTTAGATGTTGGCAATAGTGGTACTACAATGCGTCTAATGTCCGGCATATTATCCGGACAGGCTTTCGAAGTTGAAATAACCGGTGATGCCTCAATTAGAAAACGACCTATGGACCGTATCATACGTCCACTAACTTCTATGAATGCAAACATCCGCAGTTTATCCGGTAACGGTCTTGCGCCTTTATTAATAAAACCAAGCATACTAAAGCCTATAAACTATGTTTCTCCGGTTGCAAGCGCTCAAGTAAAGTCTTCTATACTACTGGCTAATCTTTATACCGGTTCAACTTCAACCGTGAATGAACCCACACTCTCTAGAAACCATTCCGAAATTATGCTCAATCATTTTGGTGCCAAGATAGAGATCAAAGGGTCATTGGTAACCAGCTATCCAATCAAGGAATTGTTCGCTAATCATGTGGTTGTACCCTCTGACATTTCTTCTGCAGCTTTTTTTATGGTCGCCGGTCTTATCTGTCCAAATAGTGACCTTCTACTAAAGGATGTTGGTGTTAACCCTACTCGAGACGGTATTATTCATGTACTTAAAAATATGAACGGTTCTATTGAAATAATTAATGAACGTACTGTCAACGGCGAACCTATTGCAGACCTTCACATCAAGTCCAGCAAACTTATAGGAACGGTAGTTGAAGGTGATATTATTCCTACGTTAATCGATGAAATACCTGTTATTGCTGTGGCTGCAGCCTATGCTGAAGGTAGGACAACCATTAAAGATGCCAGTGAGTTGAAAGTAAAAGAAACCAATCGGATTGATACCATGGTCTGTGAACTAAAAAAGATGAACATCCATATTGAAGCAACAAAAGATGGAATGGTTATCGTTGGTGGTAACCGGATACAGGGCGCACAGGTGAAAAGTTATGATGATCACAGGGTAGCTATGTCCTTGGCTATTGCAGCACTTGGTGCAACGGGCAATACAACCATTGAAAATAGCTCTTGTATTGCTATATCCTACCCTAATTTCGAATCCGACTTAAGCGCACTTACCCTTCATTAACCACATTTATAAAGGTGCTAAACCCTATATTTGAACTAAAAAATAACTGTTACTTCCTAGTCTTTAGGAAGCAACAGTTTATTTTTTTAAATGATTACCCGAAATGCCGTTCCCCGGATTTTGATCCCTAGCTTCGGCTAGGTGGGTATCCGCACTATGCTTTCCGTCTTCCATTCAAGAAGGCTTGACGTCCAACATAAAATATAGGATTCCCAATGTTACTATGTAGGTTCAAAATACAGGTTTCTCCGAACACCCCAGGAAGTATCTTTCTTTTACTCATTATACCATCATGAGCCGTCAAAATCAAATGATACGGCATATTCAGACGATTAAGATAACTTATTATAAAGTTTCATAATCATCTTCACCTTCAAAGAAAATATCAAATGGATAATCCTTGCTAATATGCTTAAATAACAATATTCTGCCCGTCATTGGATGTTCGATTTGAAGTTTATAGGCCTGTAGTCCAATATCAACCCAGACACATTTTTTAATCGGATTGTACTTCGTATCACCGACTATGGGTAATTTATGATGTGCCATTTGAGCTCTAATCTGATGATGCCTTCCTGTTTCCAATTCAATTTCCAATAAACTTAAGGTTTTTCCATCAACCACTCTTTTTTTCAAGCACTTGTATGTTAATGCGGCTTCCTTAGCCTGTGGGACCTGCTTTGAAGTAACGATTGTCCTATTACCTCTAACTTTTTGAAGATAATCTACTAACCTTACCTCTTTTTTCGCTTCCCCTTCAACAACAGCCAAGTACTTTTTTGATAGACATGATTTCTGTACAAAGGCTTTGTTGGCCTCAGATGATTTTGTCAGCATCATTATCCCGCCGACGGGCCGATCCAGTCTTTGAATCAATCCTAGTTTTATATTCTTCTTTTTAGAACACACATGTCGAAATACTTCTTCATATATGTTTGTATCTCCTGTTAAATCCGGTTGACTTGGCATGCCTTTTTCTTTAATAACAACGATTATATGTTCATCTTCATAGAGTATTTTCATTATGGTTACCTGAAATTAGAGCCACCGATAAACTCTCTGATGATAGAGTTATTCGGTATACTCTCACTAGATATCCCTAGAAAATAATCCAAGAATTTAATCAATCTTTTGGCCTCTAAGTATTCCGAGCTTCCTCTATGAACATTGAATAATAAAGGTTCTGCATATTGTTTCAGAACCGATAATTCATAGATAAGAGATGAGTTAAACATGGCGTCCGCCTCCTCTTGGAAGGGAAAAATATACTGTTCTTCACCATTTCTTACAGATGGCCACATCCCAAGTGTTTTTGTTGCAGAGGCGCCTCTATATTGATTGTCTCTAACCATGCGTCTAAGTAACCTAGCATCTGTTGTCGGAACCCGATTGTGATTGTCAATGTTTAATTGGGTTAAGGCACTTATATAGATTTTATATTTGTTTTCTTCAGGTATCGCTGAAGATAACTTTGGATTTAAACCATGTATACCCTCAATAACCAATATTGTATTGTCTTCCAACTTAAGGGTGTCACCTTTATACTGCCTTAATCCGGAAATAAAATCAAAAACCGGCATAGATACAATATCACCATTTAAGAGTTGGTGCATGTCATAATTAAACTGAGCCACATCCAACGCTTCAAGACATTCAAAATTATAGTTTCCATTTTCATCTAAAGGTGTATCGTCTCGATTAACAAAATAGTTATCTAAAGATATAGGCTTTGGTTTTAACCCTAGCGACCTAAGTTGTATCGATAAGCGATGAGCAAAAGTTGTTTTCCCGGATGATGATGGACCGGCAATAAAAACAAACTTCTTGTGCTTAATATCTTTCATTATACGGTCTGCAATTCTACCAATCTTTTTTTCCATTAGTGCCTCTTGTACCATAATAAGTTCATTCATATTGCCTTGTGAAATGACATCATTAAGATCACCAACTGTGTCAACCTCCATCAAGTGCCCCCAATCAGTTGCATTTTTCAGGGTCTCAAATAGCATTTGGTCTGGTTCAAAATGAGCTGCCTTACTTGGATCTTTAAAGTCAATGAATTGTAAAATCATGCCACCTTCATAGGGATATAAATCAAATACTTTTAGATAACTTGTGTCTGGTACCATATAGCCATAAAAATAGTCATAAAAATCATCAAAACGGTATAAATTAACATTGGACACTCGGCGATACTTAAACAGTTTCACTTTATCTTCCATAAACTGATTTCCAAAAATTTTGATGGCATAATCCGTTTTGACCGTTTCCTTAACAAAGGGCAAACCGAGATTAATAAGCTCAATCATTCTTTCCTTGATTTTTGTCAACGTATCTGATTTCAAAAGTCTTTTTGGTTCGATTTCACAATAGAAGCCATAGTTGATTGAATACTGAACAATAACTTTGATATGTTCTTCATGACCAATAACATCATGTGCCGCCTTGATCATGACAAAAGACAGACTGCGTTGATATGTTCTAAATCCATCCTTGTTTAAGATATCTAGAAACACAACCTTGCACGGCTCTTTGATTTTTTGATTCAACTCACTAAGCTTACTGTCAACAACAGCTAATACGATGGGTGTTTGAAACTGAGATTGATATACAGATGCCAGTTCTAATAAAGTGGTCCCCGCCTTTACTTCTACTTCCTCATTCATCACGTTGATCTTAATCATATCATTCATCCCTATACCTCGCAGTTTTTTATTGGGTTGTTTAAATAATTGTCCTTGCTTAAGATAAGACTTTTGTCCATATGTTCTAGTAACAGTTCATACATAAGTTCTGTAACCATTACTTCACTACCATAGTGCGTGACATCAATAACACTGTATCCAGATTCATAAACCCACATAGCATCATGATACTTTAGATCACCTGTTAAAAACACATCCACTTCTTCAAACATATCTTTTCTTAGAAGAGACATACCACTTCCTGTTACAAACGCTACCTTATTAATGATTTTCAAATCTTCCCCAACATACTTTAGATTGGGTGTTGATAAGCGATTCCCCAAAAACGCAGTATATTCTTTTAGATTCATTGGTTTCTTCAAGCTGCCAGATAAGGTATAACCCTGGCTATCTATTAACATTTCAGTAATATGCTCTAAATCTATTTTGTTCCCAAAATAGCGATTTAATCCATTAGCAGCTCGGTCCATATTGGAATGTGCCACATACAGCGCTATATCATGACGAATCAATTCCTGTATTTTATAACCGGAAACCGTGTCATCACAGATACTCTGAATTGGTGTATATATTAAAGGATGATGTACAAAAAGCATATCGACATCATCTTTTATAGCACCTTTTATCACATCTATGGATGCTTCTAAGGCAACCCTAATATGTTTTATATCCTTCTGATATTTACCGATTTGAAGACCGCTTGGATCTCCAGGCTCAATGGCTTCCATAGGGATGACATTTTCTATTATCTTAATAATCTCATTTAGTTTCATGATGCCTCCTTAGTTTTACAATTGTCTCATATTTATCTTTTAGAACAATGCTTCTTCCAATTGTACTTTTTGTATCTATCGTATTTAGACGCTTTATGACTTTTTCTAACTTATTTTTTTCTGCCTCTAAATAAGCCAAAAAAGTATCCGTACCTTCTTCCATCAACTTTTTCCCATACTCATATTCTAGATCAGTATAGACCTCTTGGCCTTGTTTACACTTAAGAATTGTATAGTATTTTTCTTGATCTATAATCATTTTTTCTTCAATAATCCTATACCCCAAAGTATGAACTGTTCTTCTGACATGGGGTACATCCAAATGAGGTGATAGAATTAGGTCTTTTACATAACTGAGCTTTTTCTTGGATGTCATTAATATGTTGCCAATCAAAATGCCACCCATCCCTGCTATAACAACAGCATTCACATCCATAGGCAACCGTTCAAGACCCGGCGATCTGATTGCAATGACTTGACTTTCCAATCCATAAGACATTATATTTTCTCGCGCCTTCATCAAAGGTCCTTCATTGATGTCCATAGCATAAGCTTTAGATACTTGGTTGGTTTTGACAAGTGCTATAGGCAAGTAGCCATGGTCTGTTCCTATATCGGCAACAATAGAATTATGAGGTACCATTTTTGCTATAGCCTGTAAACGATCTGATAACATTGTCATCCCCCCTTTATTTTGCTATTTGATAATTAGTTCTGACTCCTTAACCATACCTTCAAGAAATGAAAGGTCTTGGTCTTGGAGATATCCCCAAAACCAAGACCTTAGACCATACATTTTATTCCAAGTAATCTTTTAGTTTACGACTGCGGCTTGGATGTCGCAACTTCCTTAAAGCTTTGGCTTCAATTTGTCTGATACGTTCCCTTGTCACATTAAACTCTTTGCCAACTTCCTCAAGTGTTCTTGCACGCCCGTCATCCAAGCCAAATCTTAACCTTAAGACCTTTTGTTCTCGGTCTGTTAGAGTATCAAGCACTTCAACCAGTTGCTCTTTTAGTAAGGTAAAAGCTGCTGCTTCTGCTGGAACAGGTACATTATCATCCTGAATAAAGTCACCTAAGTGACTGTCTTCTTCCTCACCTATTGGTGTCTCTAAAGAAACAGGTTCTTGTGATATCTTAAGAATTTCTCGAACTTTTTCAACCGGCATGTTCAGTTCTTCACCAATTTCTTCCGGTAACGGATCTCTTCCTAACTCTTGAAGAAGTTGTCGAGAGACACGAATCAACTTGTTAATGGTCTCAACCATATGGACCGGTATACGTATGGTTCTAGCCTGGTCGGCTATGGCTCTTGTAATGGCCTGTCGTATCCACCAAGTCGCATAGGTACTGAATTTATAGCCTTTTCTATAATCGAATTTTTCCACCGCTTTAATCAGACCTAAGTTGCCTTCCTGAATAAGATCTAAAAACAGCATACCCCGCCCTACATAACGTTTTGCAATACTAACCACCAACCTCAAGTTGGCCTCTGCTAAACGTTGTTTTGCTTGAATATCACCATCTTCCATTCTTTTGGCAAGATCGATTTCTTCTTGAGCCGTTAAGAGACTTACTTTCCCAATCTCTTTTAAATACATGCGGACAGGATCATCGATATTAATACCATCCGGCAAGGATAAGTCCAGTTCAATTTCTTCTTCTTCCTCTTCTTCTTCGATAACTTCATCCTCATCGGATACCATACCTAAAACATCGATATCATTTTTGTCAAGAAACTCATAAATAAGCTCAATTTGGTCCGGTGTTAACTCAAGAGACTTGAAATGTCTTTCAATCTCCGCATATTCAAGAACATCTTTTTTTTCTCTTGCCATATTCAATAATTCCGCAAGCTTCTCTTGAAACAATGCTATATCCTCTTCAGATGTTTCAACTTCAGGTTTATTTTTAGCCATTTTTTCAATCCTTTCCTTAATCTTATAGATTATGGTTGGTTCAATCAAGTGATATATTTAAGCTATCTAGCTGTCTTTTCATGTTGATCATCTCTTGTAACTGCTTCGGGTCATTCACTTGTTTGGATAGTTGCTCTATATGTTGCCGCTTGATGATTTGAATGTTCTCTCGAATCATTTTTTCAAACTGTCCAGCGTGTTCAATGGGCATGTTATTGTTAAATACATTTGCAATCATATTCTGTTCTTCTATGGTATCAAACTGTTGAATCAAACTTGCTGGCTCAATGGTTTCATCCTTTTCATAGGCTTCCATAACCATTTGTGCCATTTTTCGATATGTGTTATCTGAAAATGCCTCCGGCGTAATTAATTCTTTTATGGCATTGTAGACTTTTTGATGACTTGTGATTAATGTTAACATGTTTTTTTGGGCCCTCATGATAACATCTTTCGAATCCCTACTTGTTGTCCCATCGTTTTGGTCTTTAGGCTGACTGGTTATACCAATGTTTTTTCCAATCTTTCCCAGAAGACTTTCCATTGCACTTCTTTTTATATTATATTTATCTACCACAGCATCCAAGTAGTTCTCTCGTTCGATTTCATTCTCCAGAGTTAATATCTTTTTAGCCAAAGCATAGTCAA
The DNA here is from genome assembly GCF_029210395.1 of Petrocella sp. FN5. Taxonomy (GTDB): domain Bacteria; phylum Bacillota; class Clostridia; order Lachnospirales; family Vallitaleaceae; genus Petrocella. Next base: position 59,480 of record NZ_JARGDP010000004.1, read on the forward strand.
AATTGGTTCGACCTTCCGGGTCTTTTAGGTTATGAGATTTTTCTAGTTGCCTAATTTCAAACATGAAGCTGGGTTCTGCTCGTTCTATCAAATCTAAAAATCCTTGAGCACCAAATAACTCGATATACTCATCTGGATCTTTGGCACCTTCGACACTTAACACTCTAACACTGATGCCTGCCTTCTTCAGTATGGGAATCGCTCTTAGTGTGGCGTTTATACCTGCGTCATCTGTATCGTATGCAATCACCACTTCTTCTGCATAACGTCTAATCAAACTGGCGTGTCCGGTTGTAAAAGCTGTGCCTAAGGATGCAACGGCTGTAGTAAATCCCGCCTGATGCAGAGCAATTACATCCATATACCCTTCTACGATTATCAATTTTTTATTACGTGTCATTCTGGCAATATTCATGCCATATAGATTGCGGCTTTTATCAAAAAGCTTGGTTTCTCCTGTATTTAAGTATTTTGGATTACTATCACCTAATACACGGCCACCAAAACCTATTACTCTGTTATGAACATCAAAGATGGGAAACATAAGACGATCAAAAAAGCGATCATAATAAGCCTCCTTTTTCGTCTTTTCTTTTGCTGTTAATCCTGCTTCAAAAAGTTCTTGATCTGTATAACCTTTACTTTTCAAATACTTATAAGTGTCATCTCTGAAAAAGTTAGCATACCCTAATCCGAATTTTTTTCTGTTCATTTCATCTATACCTCTTTTTTCAAGGTATTGAATGGCTTTTTTCTTAGGGTCGTTCATCATTTGATAGTAATAATATCTAGCAGCTTCTTTATTAGCATCTAACAGTCTTTGCTTAAAGCTCAATTCTTTTTTCTGAGCTTCTGAATACTCCATTTCCGGTAATTGAATATGAGCCCTGTCCGCTAATGCTTTTATTGCTTCAACAAAGTTGTAATTCTCATACTCCATAACAAAGGTATATACGTTGCCACCGGCACCGCATCCAAAGCAATAATACATCTGCTTGTCTTCACTAACAGAAAAACTCGGAGACTTTTCATTATGGAAAGGACATAGACCAAAATGAGAACTACCTTTTTTTGTTAGATGGACATACTCTGCTACTACATCAATGATATTGTTTTGAGTTCTTATTTCTTCAATCAACTCTTCTGGATAAAGCATCCTTTTGACCTCTTTTTCTGCCCGTGTACGTATCTATTTTGTCGTACCTAAGTAGTTTTCGACAAGTCTATCAAATTTCCTTTATTTTTCTTTGGTCTTTTTAATATTTGAGTAAAGTCTCAACATTAAGATTCATTCAATCTTTCCATGATGATGGTATAAATAACTCTGTAAAAGTGTTGATAGCATAACGATCTGTCATTCCGGCAATATAATCACACACCACACGATCAAGGGTATCTTGTTTGTTATCAATACGTTCCAAATATTCATAAGGGAGAAGATGCTCCCGTTCTTTAAAATATAAGAAAAGTTGCGTCAACATGTTAATAGCTTTATTCTCGTGTTCCTTGGCTTTAGAACCGATATACACATTTTCAAACATGAAAACTCGCAATTCTTGCATGGCTTCCATCATTGTAAGACTCATAACAACATCGTTTTTATCAATACTGTTATCAACTATATCGTGAATCATATTATTAATTCTTTGTCTCGCCGTTTGACCGAGTACATCTAAATAGGCTTTTGGTATGTCATCTGCCATTAGAATCTTTGCACGAATGGCATCGTCAATGTCATGATTAATATATGCGATCTTATCTGATAATCTTATGATCTTACCTTCTAGTGTACTTGGTTCGCCCTTTGTTGGGTGATTCAATATACCGTCTCTTACTTCCCATGTCAAGTTTAGACCCTTGCCTTTATTCTCCAACATCTCAACAACCCTTATGCTTTGTTCATAATGTTTAAAGCCAAGTTCACATATGTTGTCTAGGGCACGCTCTCCAGCATGGCCAAATGGCGTATGTCCTAAATCATGACCAAGGGCTATGGCTTCTGTCAAATCTTCATTTAACCTTAATGCTCTTGCAATGGTTCTACCAATCTGAGCAACTTCTAAAGTATGGGTTAATCTGGTTCTATAATGATCACCTTCCGGTGAAATAAACACTTGCGTCTTATGCTTCAACCTTCTAAATGCCTTTGAATGAATAATCCGGTCTCGATCTCTCTGAAAATCCGTTCTTATATCACAAGGTAACTCTTCCGTCTCTCTGCCGGCTGAATTTTTCGAAAGCACGGCATATTCACTTAAGAACTGCTCTTCAAAATTCTCCTGTTGCTCTCTAAGGTTCATTTTGTACCTCCTGTTTATGACTTTGATTCATAAAATAGTTGGTTAAGGTATCAAAACTTAGTTTTGACCCTTTAACCAGGGTTGAATCTATAAAATTCTATCTATTTTATAATATACTTCATAAAAGGTGATTTTCCTTTAAATTTTCATTAATATCTGTTTTTTTTATTATATGAGGCTATTATTCTGAAATAAAATGTAATCCTTATGGTCATGAAGTCTTTTTTTCGGTATAATAGAACTTTCCTTAACTATTAACAGACTCAACACGAAAGGATACATTATGGCTTTTGAAAAAATAGATTATAACAACAATAATAGACCGGAAGGTAAGACTTGTCTTCTGGTCTATGGGTATGATGAAACTGCATTGGATAAGATTAAGAACTATGCCTCTAATTATGACATATTTGAGCTTGTGCTTGTAACACCCACAACAATGGGTAATGCTTTGGAGAGGCTTATCAACCATACTGATAAACCAACTTTCGGTATTGAGTGGGTCGATACTCAAGCCATTGTCCTTAATGCTGTCTCACCTCAAGAATTAAATGACTTTGTTCGCAATTTCAAAACATTAGGCCTACCACGTCCCCTATTTGCCGTTGTTACACCTCTTTCCATTAATTGGCCATTTAACGAGCTTCTAAAAGATTTGCTAGATGAACGGGCAATGATTGCCTCAAAGCAAAAACAATCTAAAAAAGATTAGAATCTTTAACCAAACATAAAAAAAGATGGCACCTGACATTTAAGTCAAAGGCAGCCATCTTTTTTTATTTGCTTTCTCTATTTTCATTGATTTGATCATAAATAGTTTCACATGCACCATTAATCAAAGCCGGTGGCGCATCAGGATTTTGATTTTTGACCTGTACCTTGATTTTATCAATGATTGCAAAATACATTGCAGGGTCATCAAAATCTTCTTCCTTAATGCCACTTAATCCAAACAAACCTTCTTCTGATTTTGTATTGAAGTAGTTTGCTACCAATTGATGATGCAACTGTTCTTTTGTTTCTCCCTCAGCTTTTGCAACATCTATACCTTTTCTGGTATGAACAGCAATATATGTAAATATACCACCCATAATAACCAATACGGAAGAAATCATGATTTTGTTAAACCCACCGATTTTTATGACCTCCATATAGTTTAATAGGCCAAGTATGATCGCCAATATTCCTACAATACCAAACGTGTATACCGTTGATTTCATTTCGCTGACCTTGCCTTTTACATCAACTGTCTCTGCTTCGTACTCATCAAAATAGAAATCATCTTCCTTAGTTTCTTCCATATGTTCACGTATATAGACTTTAACGTATGTCATAGCAGATTCATATTCTTTTTCTCCAACCTTTATGACCAAGTTATCCTCTACTTGAACCGTTTCCACTTTTTCTATACCCGAGTAAGTGAGATACCTTAACAATTCTTCTGAATCATCGGGCTTGACCGCAATCAAATCTCTCATATAGGTATGGTTTTCTAAATCCGGTACCAGATCTATGTTACAGTCTACACATTGTGCTATATGGTCTTCATATTCTGTTTTACATTTCGGACACCAAGGCATACGAAACCTCCTTCTTTGAATTAGCCATTTTGCTCCCATGACCGCTAGATTAATTATAGACCATTCCTTCTTTTTTTAAAACCCTCTATTTCATAAATAATTCCGATATGTTACAATTTAGTCGTTACCCATCTATGGTTAACGTTTCAAAAATATATATTATAAGGAGAGGCCTATGAAACAGTGGAATTTAGATGTCTTATACACATCTTTTGAAGATCCCAAGCTAACCACAGACCAAAATACCGTTCACCAACTCATGGAAGAAGCTCAGAATTACATAAATGAGGATTTAAAGGGTCCAAAACCAATAGAGGAAAAAATACTCAGATATTATCAACTTATGGATGCTTTAGAAGCCATTCTCGAGGCATTAGGCAACTTTGGCCAACTCATCTACTCTGTAGATACAAAAAATTCAAAGGCCTTAAAACTCATCGAAACCGTAGAGGGATATGACCCTATACTCACACTCGTTACTGTTGGTTTCAAGAAATGGTTAGGTAGAGTATCTGATTTAGAGACAATTATAAATAGCACACCTCAGTTAAAACCTTATGCGTTTGCAATTCTAAATGCACGAGATGAAGCAAAGTATATGTTAAGTGATGCTGAGGAGTCCCTGCTTTCCCATATGCGCAATACAGGGTCCAATGCATGGAGTAAGCTTCAGGAAGCAACCCTCGCCTCTCTAACGGCCTCTGTGGATGGAGATATCTTGCCTATATCCATTGTTAGAAGCCTCGCTTATGATCAAGACAGTGAGAAGCGGCGTCGCGCTTACGAGGCAGAACTTGAATCTTACAAACGAATAGACACCATTTCTGCTGCTGCATTAAATGCAATCAAAGGTGAAGTTATAACTGTGGCACAAAAACGTGGTTACGCTTCACCTCTTGAAATGACTCTAAAAAATGCCCGAATGGATCAAGAAACACTTGATGCCATGATGACCGCTATTTCTGAATACCTACCCCATTTTAGGGCATATCTTAAGAAAAAAGCAACAATGCTCGGCCATGACCATGGCCTACCCTTTTATGATTTATTTGCCCCAATAGGTAATGTTCATATGACATATACATATGAAGAAGCACAAGATTTCATTATTTCAAATTTTTCAAGTTATAGTCATGTTCTCGGCGACTATGCCAAAAAAGCCTTTGAAATGGATTGGGTTGACCCTTTCCCAAAGGAAGGTAAAGCTTCCGGCGCTTTTTGTAGCAATATTCACTGTGTTTCCGAAAGCCGTATCATGGCTAATTTCAACAACAACTTCAACGATGTTAGCACTTTGGCCCATGAACTTGGCCATGGTTACCATGGTGAATGTCTTAAAGACGAGGTCCAAACCAACAGTGACTACCCTATGCCTTTAGCAGAAACTGCCTCTATCTTTTGTGAAACCATAGTTAACAATGCCGCTTTGAACCATGCTACCCAAGATGAAGCCATCGTCATTATTGAGAATGCAATAATGAGCGCTTGTCAAGTCATCGTTGACATCTATAGCCGCTATCTTTTCGAAACCGAACTTTTCAAACAACGCAGCATTGCTTCTCTCTCTGTTAAAGAGTTGAATACCTTGATGCTAAATGCACAAAAAGAAGCTTATGGAGATGGATTAAACCATGATTCTTTACACCCTTATATGTGGGTTTGTAAACCTCATTATTATTCTGCTGATTATAACTTTTACAACTTCCCCTATGCTTTTGGCTTATTATTTGCAAAGGGACTATACGCCATGTACCTTGAAAATCAGGAAGGCTTTATACCTAAGTATGATGAACTTCTTAAAGCAACCGGTTCAAACAATATCAAAGACGTTCTATCCATTGTTGGTGTCGATGCCCACAGCCCTGATTTTTTTAGAGCTTCACTTGAGTTAATCAAAAAAGACATCGATTTATTCTTGACTTATTAATCACCTACTTTTAAAAAAACGACGTATTACTCAAGATCTTAACTTGAATAATACGTCGTTTTTTGTCTATAATTTAGCCGCTTTCATTAGGTTCGGCACCACTTGTTTTTTCCTCGAAAATACATTAGGCAAGAAGATGCTGTTTTCAGTTGACTGTACTTTGAAAGCTTGTTCTACAATCCACTTGGCTGGTCCCACAGCTATAAGCTCAGTACCACCCATAACAACGTCCGTTACCAATAGCACAACCAGATCCACTTCCTGATCATCGCTCATATTACGCATCGCTTGTAACACTTCATCATATACTTTGAAAAATCCGTCAAAGTCACTGGTATTGGTTTGAGCTATGATGACCCTATTATCTCCAAAGGTGAAACGTTTAAGGTCTGTGGTTAAGATTTCCATAGCCGTCAATCCTTCAAGATCTGCACCTGCATGAATAAGTTGCATGCCGTACATTTGAATATCCACACCTGCTATTTTTGCAAGTTTATTGGCCATCCCTTCATCTACTTCTGTAGATGTGGGCGATTTAAACAGCAATGTATCTGATAAAATGGCACTCAACATTATTTTTGCCATCTTTTTATCTATCTTTACTTGTTTTTCTTCGTATATCTTAGCTACAATCGTAGATGTACATCCAACGGGCTCCACTCTAAAATACAAGGGCCCCATAGTCTGGATATCTGCCACCCGATGATGATCTATGACCTCCATCAGATGAATGTCTTCTATACCATCAATAGATTGTCCCTTTTCATTATGATCTACCAAAATAGCTTTTTTCTGTCTAGTTTCAAACAAATCACCTTTTGAAATCATACCTTTGATAAAACCATTTTCATCGACAACAGGGAATCGTCTGAATTTTGAGGTCAACATATTTCTTTTAACATCTTCAATGGTCTCATAAGTTGAAAAATACTCTAGATTATCTTTTTTAACCACACTTTTTATAGGTGCTGTTTGATTAATGATCTTTAATAAGGCGCACAAAGACTTATCCGTTATCAATATCGATCTGGTTTCTTTCACATCAATCTGTAAGGCCTCTTTATCTACTATATTAGCAAGAACAAGTAGGCCTACCTCTATGCCTTCTGTCTTACCGCTGATATAGGTCTTAACATCACAAAAGAGAATGTCCTTCTTACAAAATTCTTCCTCTTCTTGAATATCATCAAATAGAATAATTCTACCTGTAACATTACCTGTCGGCTTTTTACCATAAAATACCTCTAATGATAATTCCGAGATAAGATTGCTATAAGGTGTACCAGTATCTTTTAAGAAATTCTGTCCTTCCATAGACATATATAAGGGTAATATATCTGAAATAGAAACAACACCAATTAAATGTTCGTGAACACCTACAACAGGAATCGACCGCCCCACCTGTGTAACGATGGTTTCTAAGGTTGATTTTATGGAAGTCGCCTCTTTTACAAAACCAACTTGGTTGATCTCAAGATCCGTTACATGTGGCTTTAAATGATGTACAACTTTGGGTACCTCATGGTCAACCTGTTTCAAAACAAACTGGGTTTCCTTATTTGGTTCACCCAGTAAAACCGGAACATATTCATGACTTGAATCTATCTGATTCTTTAGATTCGCATAAGCAATAGCAGAACAAGTCGAATCAGTATCCGGGTTTTTGTGACCAAAAATATAGACGATTTCTCTCAAATAAAACCACCTCCATTATCAACTCAAATACAGTCATTCGTAACATTTTCACTTTTATATGGACGCACTATAACAACAATCCACCATCATCCATTCACATCCAAACACCTTTCATCAAAAGATTGTTTCAGCTTCATCTTTTCTTCATGTTGAATGTTATGCCATCGTACGCCTCGTATTGCACCTTCAAGTGCAAACAGTTTGTTGATACAGTCCTGATCTTTCTGATAAAGAAGATAGGTTGCTTCAACACTTCCAATTTCTCTTAACTTTTCTGCTTCGTGAATACCAACTTCATTTAACAAGCTCTCTAATTTTGGTCCAATATTTACCAGATTCGATACTCTCATAATTCTTACCTCCAAAATACATTCAAAATTTAGTCGACTATTAGGCCCTAGCCTTTAAGTTCTTATTCGTCTGTACTTAATGGTAAATAAAAATTAATTAAACGCACTAAATACACCCTTATTTTACAACTTATGACTGAAAAATAAAGTTGTCCCTCAACAACTCATTATCATTATGCCATAAGAAAGTATTTTTCTCAAGCTAGCTTGTCACTTTTCTTACAATATCCACAATCTCCTCTGGTTTGTTCACCAAATAAGTCGGATTTAAGGCCTTCAATACCTCTGGTTTTCTAAATCCCCAAGAAACAGCAATCATGGGAACACCGGCTGCTTGCGCTGTTTGAACATCAATTTCCGTATCACCGACAAAGAAACAGCGATTTTTCTGAATCTCAAAGTCATCTAGAAGCGCCATAACTTCTTGGTAATCCGGTTTCCTTTTCCTTATTCCGTCATCACCAATAAGTCTAAGAAAGTCATACTGTCCCAAATGATGTTCTACAATTATCTTGGCCATACGTTCATTTTTATTGGTATGTATTACCATTTTTACATCCATGTCAACAAATGCATCTAACATGTCGTAAATGCCATGATAAGGTACTAAATCCTTGTCAAAATGTTCATTATAGGATGCCAACATCTGCTTATAGTAGCTTGTAACCAAAGCAGCATCTCTATGGGTTTCCGGTAATGCTTTAAAGACAAGTCTTTCAATACCTTCTCCTAAAAATTCAAAATAAGTTTCTGTACTATGGGTTTTTAACTGGTTTGCTTTCAATACCAAATTCATTGAATATGCAAGACCTTCAATCGAATCTACAAGTGTACCGTCTAAATCAAATATTATCATTACGTTTTCCATTGGTTCCTCCTGTTCTATTCATAAATGTTAATTGGTCGTCCAAATGATTTTATGTGTATAAACCCACAATCATAATAAGTATAGGAATCGTTAGAACCATCATAAGTGTAGACAAGAATACAGCTTCTGAAGCCTCAAGGGTATTTCCTTCATATTGTCTTGCCATGATGACGGTGTTGGTACCTATGGGCATACCTGACAGGATGATTGGGACCCACAAACCATAACCGGTCAACCCAATAGATGACAGAACAAACCCTACGCCTAAAGGGAAAAGAATCATCCTTATTAAACTCAGCAAAAAGATTCTATAGTTCTTAAATATTGTTTTTAACTGAACACCAAATAAAGATGCGCCTACCACAATCATAGCTAAAGGCGTTGTAATACCTCCTAGTACATCTGATATATTCAAGATTGTGCTTGGTAGTTTCCATCCTGTTAAAAAAGAAGTGATGCCAATGAGTGTTGCAATAATGCCGGGATTCATGAACTGCTTTACTGACCATTCTATTTTATGATTTTTATTTTTATCAGAAAGGATAAGATAAACGCCAAGTGTATAAAGGAGTAAGTTAAAAGGGATATTAAAAATGGCCGCCATAAATAAGGCATCCTCACCAAGAAGCGCTATGATCATAGGGAAGCCTATGAAACCAACATTACCGAAAATAACCATGAATCTATAAAGTCCCTTACTACCTATTGGTACCTTTACTAATTTGGTTAAAACCGGCGCCATTCCAATAAGAATGATATAGGTAAGAAATGTAGCCAAGGCAATATCATAAAGATCTGAAAGTTTTGTTGTTGCTGTATTACCAAGAGAAGCTATAATCATGGCAGGCATGGTCACATAAAAAATTAGGGATGAAAAGTTTTTTATACCCTCATCAGTAATGATATGCTTGCTTCTAAGAACATAGCCTAGAAGCATAATAAAAAATAAAATAATGACCTGAGTAATAACGAGAGAGAAATCCATAAGTGCCCTTTCTATTTTTAGCCTTGAAGAATTAGAAGATTGACTTCGTCATACCATATAACTTATTCATTCAAATGTTGAGAATAAGAAAAGACCTGGAGCAAAGCTCCAGATCTCGTATTCATCTAAGTAGATTAAGCTACTGTGATGTTTTCTGCTTGTGGGCCTTTAGCGCCTTCAGCTACATCAAAGTTAACTGCTTGTCCTTCTTCTAGTGATTTGAATCCGTCTTTTTGAATTTGTGAATAATGTGCAAACACATCATTACCAGCTTCTGTTGTGATGAATCCAAAACCTTTGTCTGCGTTAAACCATTTTACTGTACCTGTCATTTTAATGACCTCCGAATTTTTATTTCCTCATTATCATTGTGGTAAAATTACATCTTAAAATAAAAATTCAAAATCAAGTCATATATGGTTTTAAATGTTTTATTTGAAAAGGATACTTCTTTTACTTAAATAATACAAGGTTCTATATAAGCATATAGTATTTCCTGAAAATTGCAAGCTTTTTTTATAAAAAAGACCTGAAGACAAGTCTTCAGGTCTTGATAGGTTTAATTAAGCTACTGTGATGTTTTCTGCTTGAGGGCCTTTAGCGCCATCAACTACATCAAAGTTAACTGCTTGTCCTTCTTCTAATGATTTGAATCCGTCTTTTTGAATTTGTGAATAATGTGCGAACACATCATTTCCATCTTCTGTAGTGATAAATCCAAAACCTTTGTCTGCGTTAAACCATTTTACTGTACCTGTCATTTTAGTGACCTCCGAATTTTTATTTCCTTACTATCATTTGGTAAAATTGCATCATTCAATAAAAATTCAAAATCAACTTGTACATGGTACATGGTCTTGATAATTTTTATAATTTGATTCATTTACTAACAATACAAGGTTCTCCTTAATAATAAAGCATTTTGAAAAAAAAGCAAGCCTTTTCCCATTTTTTCTTTGTAAAACTTAATATTTGATATTTATATATAGTTTTGCGTATAATATTATAAATAAATATGTCTATGCTAACATAGATACTATAATACTTAGAAATATAGAAGCCACATAACTTCCTGATATTACTACAAAGTTTTTCACAGAGACAACGAATGTCTTGGCCTTATTCTGCTCCTTCAAAAACTCTTTTACGCCCTTATACACTGGAAAAATAGTTAAAAAAACTAATAAAGTTGAAATAGGCAGCCATTTCATTATAATGCCAATCAACATACTAAAATAGGACAGCCCAACCAATAGAACAAATAAATGGATGGCGTTATTTTTACCTATATAAGCTGGCAGTGTATAGCGCCTATTAATTAAATCGTCCTCCATATCACAAATATTATTGGCGAGCATTATGTTGGCAATCAAAAATATAAGGGGCGCTGCAATAAATATAATGATGATGATTTCTTTCATATTAATTGCCAAATGAAAAGTCATATACTCCATATAGTAATTAATATAACCTCTTTCAAAAATCTGAATATAATTTGTAATGAAAAATATAAGCCCACCCATCATTGTACCTGATACCACTTCGCCAAGGGGTGTATGAGATATGGGGATCGGCCCATAAGAGTATAAAACGCCAACACCAAAGGCAAGGATGCCTATTACTAGTACTACCCAATCCGTTAAAAGAAATAGAGCAAAACCGAAAAGAGCACCAATCACTAACAATATACCAATGGTTAATATGACCTGTTTTTCTGTAAGCCTGTCTCTAACAATTGCGTTGTGGCTTTCATAGTTAAAGCCCTCTTTTAGAATCGCTTTTTTGTAGTCCCAATAGTTATTAATGGTTGTTGTTGCCATATCCACACATAACATACTCAAAAAAAACAATCCAAGTCTTAGTAGATCAAATTCACGGTATCTATAGTAGCAAAAGGCAACCCCTGTTAAAAAAGGCAACACACTTGCTACTTTTGTCTGTATTTCCACGAGCTTAAAAAAAGAGCTAATTTTCATTTCTACCTCCAACGAAGCGATAAAGATTTTTAGGTCGACCTACGCCACCATATGCAAGTTCCAAAACAACAATCCCATCATTCTCCATCTCTTCCAGATACCTACGAGCTGTTATTCTGGAAATCCCTAATGTTTTGGCAATTTCAGAAGATGTGTAGCTCTGATCCGGATTTTTTTGCAAAAAACCCATTATGTTTTCAAATGTCTGATTCGTACTTTCTTCATAGATTGGATTTTTATTCAAACGCATTAATTGATCAATATTCTCTTGATCCATCATAATTATACTATGAAGCTGCGCTTTTTTTGTCAAATATCTTTTTAATGCTTCTTGAAATCGACTAAATCTAAATGGCTTAATCAAATAATCAACCGCGCCAAACCGCATAGCCTTTTCAAGTGTTTCTGATCTATTATCTGCGGTAATAAGTAGGGCATCTATAGCCCTCTCTTGCTGCCTTATCCACTTTAGAAGATCTATACCTAAGCCACCTGGCAAATATATATCCAATAGTACAAAATCAATGGCTGTAGATTCAATAAAGCTTTTTGCATTTGTGTAATCAGAAGCCACACCAACTAAAGTATACCCTTTTATTTTTTTCAGAAACTCTGTCAGTATGCGCTGAATCATTAAATCATCTTCAACGATCAATACTTTTATCTCTTGGGATATTGACACACCATCTCACTCCTTCATCATATACATAATCAATAATGCCTTCTGCATTGTCTACAATACTTCTAACCAGATATAAGCCGTAGCCTCGATTGTTACCTTTTGTTGAAAATCCTTTTTCATATATATGAGCCAAAGCTTCTTCATCTACCGGAGGACCCGAATTATATATTTCCATAATAAAGTGGTCTTGATTGCTATCTAAAAAAATAATGATTTTCTTTTGAACGCCTTGATTAACCGCATCCATTGCGTTTTCAAGTAAATTACCAATAATTGAACAGGCTTCTTCTGCATTTAACTCCGTCGGTAAACCATCTACAAATGAATCCTGATCAATAACAAAGTCTATCTTGTTTTCTGACAATAATGCGTACTTGGTCAACAGTAAGCCGGCAATTTTATTATCTCTTATATGTTCACTTAGAAGGTGATTAAACCTACTATTTTTTGACGCTAGAGTGTCAATATAATCTAAAACTTCTTCATGCTCGCCTAACTGTAATAAACCAGATATGGTTTGAAGTTTATTCATAAATTCATGATTCTGAGCTCTTAAAGAATCCACCAAATGTCTATAGTCTGTCAACTCCTCCGCTAGGGCTCTGACTTGTGTCAAATTTTCCAAACTGGCAACTGCACCAATTACTTGATTGTTACTGTCATGCATGAGACATAAGCTAATTAAGATTCTTGTTTTGTTTGGTAAAAACAATTGCTCATTTGCTATATCAGACTCTGTTCGAATGGCATCTAACATATAGTCATATATTGGTGTTTGTGATAGATGTTCTATTGAACACTTATCATCTATAGGTAGATTCAACATCATTTGAGATTTCTTATTACAAATAAGGACTTCACCTTTTTGATCTATGGCTATAATACCCTTTTCAATGCTGTGCAAAATCAACTCCCGTTCACTAACCAATAGGGCTATTTCTTTTGGTTCAAGTCCAAAGATAGATTTCTTTATATCCATCGCTAGATATAAAGCCAAAATAACCCCAAGGACCATACCTATAACCAATGCATACTCGATATTTTCTCGATGGGTTTCATTTTCTTTCTGAACTTCATCGGTTAATAATCCCACAAGTACCGCACCTACTTGTTCATCTTTATAATATATTGGATGAAAGGCTCTTATTGCAGAAATAAGCTCATTATTATCGGCGGATATATAGGCCTTGCCTTCATTTAGAACCCCTTCTTCACCGCCATTTTTATACGGCTTATATAGACCGCTTTTATAGGGATAGGCATATTGTATGCCCTCCATATCCATTATTATAATGTACTGATACCTTGTCAGTACTCTTAATCTTTCAATTTGCCTTTGAATGGATCCATCTTCTCTTTTTTCAGACAACTTCTGACCAAGCTCAGGCAATTTCGCAATAACCACAGCCATGTCACTTGCCGCACTCCCCATATGTTGTTCCATAGAAGCTTTCAGTTGATGATTTGCTACTAGAGATATTAAGCCAATTACTAAGATAATGGCCGTTGTCACAACAATCATGATTTTATAATGTAGCTTCATTATTCCTCCGCCACCTTTGCTTGTTCAAGGGCTTTTTTTACGGCATCAATCAAGGCTTCACTTGTATAAGTCGCACCTGATACAATATCCACATCCGTATTATTTTTTTTTATAATGGCCTTAGGTAATTTTTCAAAAACCACATTCGCCAATAATTCCGGCTCCTCATGATCTAATATCTCAATATTGGTTATATGACTATGATCCACCGTAACACTGACTCTAAGGTTACTGTAATAACCCTCTGTCTCGTTAATATATGTTCCCGGTATGAAAATGGGCTCTTTTTCAGTACAGCCCGTTGCCATAATCATCATAACTATGAGAAAAAAGGTTAATGAGAAGAAACCCCTTAACCCTCTTGTTTTTTTTGTATACACCATTATCGCCTCTTTTTCTTCTACCTTAGTTCATCCGACTCAATAAAGGAGGAATCATGTCTTTAAGTATTGTTTTAGTATCGCCTTTAGGTAACTTATCCAATAAAGCCATGGCTCTCATATGATACTTATTAGCCAAAGCCCTTGTTTGTTCAACACCACCTGTAAGCTTGACCGCTTCAAACATTTCAATTAGGCTATCATCATCCATATCTTGGCCCAACAACGTTTTTAGTCTTTCGGAGTAATGATTTTCTTTTTGAAGTGCAAAGATGATTGGCATGCTATAGTAGCCGCGACGTACATCCATTTGAACTTCCTTACCCACCGTTGTCGTATCTCCTTCAAAATCAAGAAGATCATCTACAAGTTGAAAAGCCATTCCTATCTCATAGCCAATTCTACTGAGAATCTTGACATCTTTCTCATCGGCGCCTGCATAGTATGCGCCCGAACTCATCGCTACAGAAAACAATGCAGCCGTCTTACCTGATACCATCTTAATGTATTTGTAAGGTGTAATCTTAACATTGTACCGCAACTGATTTTGTTTCATATCACCCAGACAAATTCTACTAACAACTTTTGCAAGGGCAATTGCAAGGGGTTTTTCAAGATCAAGGTTAGTAAGCATCAAAAAACATTGACTAAGCAAATAGTCGCCCATATAGACGGCATAGGATTGGCCATACTTGCCTTGTATAGAAGCTTTACCTCTTCGCATGGTTGCTTCATCAATAATGTCATCATGAATTAGGGTTGCAAGGTGTATGGTTTCTATAGCCGTTGCCAGTTTTATAATTTCAGACTCTCGCTCCATATAGGCTTCACCCATTCTACTTCCAACCAAAAGAAATGTAGGTCTTAACATTTTTCCACCAGTAGCCATTAAATAATCAAGAGATCCATTTAAAAAGGCATCACCTGAAGCCGTTTGAGATTTCATATTCTCTTTTACTTTTTCAAGTTGTAGAAACAAAGATGCTTCTGTTATTTTTGTATTCATATTATCACCACTTGTTTTATGTCATTTCTTAGATACTATAGGAACCGCTTTAGTTTAGGATGCAGGCCACTGGCCAGCATCCTACCCAAGCATTGTATTATTATGTGAATAAATACCATTTTTTAACAAAATTTAGTTTCATCCATTGTTTCTTCAAGAAGGGTAAGACATAATAGTCTAAACCAAATGTACTGCCACTGCCTCCAATCAATGCAAATCCGCCTGCAAGATACCATAACATCTCCACAGGTGCCATATTAGAAGACCAAATCATAATACCCATTATAATAGAACCAATAGATGCTAGTGCTGTAAATAGACCCAGTATAAGCGCACCACCGACTGCAATTTCACCAAGGATCATGGCTGTTTGAAAAACGGATGCCATGGCTGTAAAGTCTCCCGTAGATGTATAGAACATCATATCCATAGAAGCATCTACCATGTTCGTTATGAATTCCGGAACCGGAAGGGCCGCACCTTGGCTTAAGTTAAGCATCCAACTAACGGTATCTTCAACAAATTGTGGCAAGGGCAATGATGTTGTCCATACGATGGCTTCTGTCGCCTCTTCAACCCATGGTTCTGATGCCCCGGACGTTGGTATTTTTGCTGGTATCAAGAAAATATCATTTGGATTTTCCATGATTCTCGGTAATTTTGCAAGACCTTCTAACAACCATTTCAAACCAACAAACAACCTGAGTGGCACTAAGAAAAAATTAGGTGATCGTTTTGAAAAGTGCCCACCCAAAAAACTACGTCGGTCTTCAACATGGAAAAATTCATGCATCATATAAGTCCATGCTTTGTTAAATCCGGATACCTGTAAAAAATAAACCATATTAATCATGTGTTTAATCAACATCGCGATAAATCCGGAATATACCATTTGGTTTTTGGGCGAACCGACTTGAGCTACACCGTACTTACCACCGATGCTTACCATAGCACCATGAAACTTCGGTTTATAAGGTTTAAGAGGTTCTTTTTTAATCGTTGCTACTATATTTTGTGCAACCAAAGCAGATGAATGCTCAGCATTTTCAACCATCTGCGGTACAGGTTGTTCCTCACCTTCCGGAATGAAGAAGATGTTATCTCCTACCACAAAAACATCATCATGACTTTCAGATCTTAGGTACTGATCCGTTTGAACACGATTTCT
The DNA here is from genome assembly GCF_029210395.1 of Petrocella sp. FN5. GTDB lineage: Bacteria > Bacillota > Clostridia > Lachnospirales > Vallitaleaceae > Petrocella. The sequence continues at coordinate 75,940 of NZ_JARGDP010000004.1, forward strand.
TGGTCCTTTACTAAAATGCTCTTTTTTCAAAGTCCCCATCAAGTCGCTGCCTTCAACACCAGCGGCCCAAATAGTGGTATAGGTCGGAATAGGCTCTTTACCTTCTATGCTTATGCTGTTTCTATTTACTTCGATAATATTGGAATGGGTTAAGACTTCTACACCTAGTTTTTCCAAGCGCTTCTCTGTTTTATGAATTAATTTGTCTTTAAACATTGGCAACACTCTTGGTAACAAGTCAACTACCATAAGTTTAACTTCTTCCCTTGGTATGTTGAAATTAAAACATAATTTATCTGTCCATTCAGCGAGTTCACCAATCATTTCTATACCTGTGAAACCACATCCAACAACAACAAACGTTAGAAGGTGGGCTCTTTTATCAGGTGTCTTTTCTACACTTGCCTTACCAAAAGCTTCTAAAATATGATACTTAATCTTCAAAGCGTCTTCATAAGACCATAAGGTCAAAGCGTTTTCCTCTGCACCCTTACAACCATAGAAAGTTGGTTTCGAGCCTGTTCCCAGTACCAAATAATCATAGTTATAAGTATTCAAATCACCGGCTAATTCTTTCTTGTCAAAGTCGATGTTTTTAATCTCATCTAATACCACATCCACATTACGACCCTCAAAAATCTTATCAAGGTCAATTCTTATAGATTCTTCCGGTACCCGACCAGCAGCAACCTCATGTAACTCCGTCAACATAGTATGATATGTATTTTTATCAATTAATGTAATCTTTATATCTTCTTTTTTCTTGAATCTTCTTGCAAGCTTTTTAGCTGTGAGAATACCGCCATAACCTGCACCTAAGACCACGATGTGTTTTTCATTTCCCATTTTTTTTCGCTCCTATCCGTTTTATTCACTCAACTAAATATGATTAAGGTGTCAAATCTATATATTGTATGTGAATTTGGTGAAACTTAGTTTTGACCCTTTAACCAAATATACAAGTTTGACATTTATTTGTCAATATTACGGTCGTTTTAGTTCTTTTTGTTCTTTTTGTTCTTCGTTTGTCAGGAAACAATCATCTTAACCCTGCCGACAATACCATTTTCTAGCATGACTTTAATACCATGAGGATGATTTTTGGAATTGGTCAATATTTTCTTGACCACACCTTCCGTTAATTGACCACTTTTTTGATCCTGTTTCTGGACAACTTTCACAGTCATACCTAATCGAATTGAATCTCTTTCACTACCTTCCACAGGCATACCTCCTTTTTGTCGACAATGTTCATTTATCAACATAATGATAATAAATATTACCGGATTTTAATCGCAAATAATGTTTAATTTGGTAATTGAATCCATTGATATGAAAAAACCAAATAGAAAACATTTCCCACATAGCTACCCAAGCACCAATGTAAAGGCCTTCTGATAACAATTGTTCCAGAATCGGATTCTTAATTAAGTTGCTTGAAAAAACGGCGAATATTAACAAAATTACGCCTATTATAAAGAAAGTAAAGGTATTACGCATCTGGCGAAACCGTTGTGTTTTCACTTGACGAATACGATACCCAAAATAATTATGAATACCCTCTATACTTCTTTTTTCTCGATTGGCATCTTGTAGTGTTTTTAACAAGAAAAAGTTAATAGCCAAGTTCTTTTTCATGGGTATTTCATAAGAACATGACATCAAATATTCTAATAAGTCTTCGTCCATATCTCTATTCACAAAAGGTGAATAGTCCCATTCACTGTACACATCCCGATAATTGTCAAGATGCACATCTATATGATAGGTTTTTTCTTTTTTATCATAACGGTATATTGATTTTAGCATCTTTTCATTCATAAGTTCTCCCCAATCATTTCTAAGAAACTATACCATCGTATTGCTTTATTCTTTTAATGAAGCCTCTTCTGTTTTACTGGAACTTCTTATGAGTCGATTAATTTCTTTTATTTCACCCTGATCTAAATAACGCCACTGACCAGATTCGATGCCTCTAAGCTCAATATTCATAATTCTTATACGCTTAAGCTTCACAACCGTATAGCCAAAGACCTCACACATACGCCTGATTTGCCTGTTCAAACCTTGAACCAAAATAATTTTAAACCTGCTCTTACCAATACGTTCTATTTTACAAGGCTTGGTCTTTGTTTTTAGTATAGGAACACCACGTTCCATTTTCCTAATGAAGTCATCCGTTATTGGTTTGTCCACGGTTACAACATATTCTTTTTCGTGTTGGTTACCAGACCGTAGTATTTTGTTAACAATATCACCATCGTTGGTCATAAAAATTAAGCCTTCTGACATTTTGTCCAAACGACCAATAGGAAAAATGCGTTCTTTATAACCAATGTAATCCACAATATTAGTAGGGTCCTTCATATCCGTGGTACAGGTTACACCTACAGGCTTGTTAAAGGCCATATAAACCCTATCGGTTTTAGACTTTATGATTTCCCCCTCTATTGCTACACTGTCCTCATTTTCTACTTTTGAGCCTACCAGAGCGATCTTACCATTTATCGTAACCACGCCTTTTTGAATCAACTTATCGGCTTCTCTTCTAGAACAAGTACCGGATTCACTAATGTATTTATTCAGTCGCATTGAATCAGTCATATATACCACACCTTTAAATTTAGATTTCAATATATTTGGTTATTTTATCTCTTTTTTTATTATATCATGAATGGTTAAAGTGTCAAAACTAAGTTATACGTAGACATCATAAAAGAGTAGCAAAGGCTTTGCTACTCTTTTATTTATACTAAGGTATGGTTAAGCGTCAAAGCTATGTATTATAGTAGGTTTGGTAATTCATCCATTCTATTATTAATTCTTATTACAATAACTGTTTCATTGCCACCTTCGTCTTTTGCATACACAGCATAATAACCATTTTCGGTTACATCAAATCTTTCATGAAGGTATTCGTAGGCATTTATATTAGGCGCAAAATTATCGATAGCATCAATCTCTGCCTCCGTCATCTCAACCATTAGACCTTGATTGCTTCCAATCAAACCACTAAAGTCGGATACATCAGCATTGGTTATACCATCAGGTAGCTTCATATAGTGGGTCTCAACAATTCTAGAACCGGTTCCGTTACTTTCAACATAGACTGGCATAGCTGAACCATCTAATACAAAACCTTTCATATGATCGTATTTTATGATCGGCGGCGTGTTATCCGCTTCAATACTTTTTTCATGATACAGGTTACTTGTATTTCCGAAGGCATTTTCTACACCGATTTCAATCAGATTACCACCCTCCACTAAAGGTAGGCTGTGTGAAGATTGACCCAGTGCATCGATAAACCCATTGGTTATAATATTTACCTCATTGACATCGATTTTGCTAATAGTACTGTTAATCTGAGTTTGTAATACCAACTCTGAATGCACTTGACTCCCAATAGATAAAACTGTAATAATTGGAACTGTTTCATTGGTTACATTGCCATATGGATCTGTTGCCCTGACCTTTAGATAGGTTCCTATGAGCTGATTTCTAGTCATATCAAACGCATTCTCACCTTTTGCACCTGCAAGTGTGAATAAGAGCGTATCGTTGATGTCGTATACTTGAAGACTCGCATTAATATTAATATCAATGGTCAAAATGTAGTTTGATAAATGCTCTTTTGTATTGGACAAATTCACATTCATATTAGGGACTTGCGTTTCTGTTACAATCATCTCAAGTTCCGCAAATCCTCTGATTTTTTCCTCACCATCTAAGTCTCTATAACGGATAAAGGATTTCTGCCCTTCACCAAGGACGTACTCACCCGGCGTCTTAGCCTTTAGGGTTATGGTGAACTCCATCGGACTAGCTACAAAATGTGTTCCTGCTGAATTCAGATTATAATTGATGCTACCGAACTGACCTTTTACTGTATTATTAACTTTCTCCATGCTTGAAGGATAACTAACAATCTCAAAACCTTCATCAAAAGTCTCTTGGAAGTAGACATTTTTCAGTGAAAAATCACTGCTGATCTGTTCGCCAAGTTCATTGTAAATATCTTCCAAAGCATTACCCGTTAATGCTTTTTTATAAGTTCCACTTGCTGTATCAGATATAGCTCTTAAAGTATTGCCAGCATCATTATCTGCAAATGCAATAAAATAACTTTGAATATCAAGGTTACTGTTTTTTATCAGTCTTCCTATATTTTTTCCATAATTAAGGGCATTCCCATCGTTGTCACTATTTCCGGTCCCACCTAGTTGTATGCTTAAATTAGTTTCAGTATTGTAATAATATGAATAACCATTGCTTACATAGTATGAATAGTAGGTTGGTACACCGTCAGTCATAAAAATAAAATATTTTTCCGAATCACTATTTGTATTCAAAGCCTTGAAGCCTTCGTACATTCCTAAACCGATATTGGTTCCGCCATTTGCACTTAGGCTATTAACCGCTGAAACCAAGTGGTTATAATTGGATGTGTTGTCTATAGGAAGTAAAACACTATTATTTCCGTCTTTAACGGATGTATATGTATTATATTCAATTATACCAACATTGGTATTTGGTAAGCCTTCCAATTGTTTCAGAAAATTTTTAGCTGAATTTTTTGCCAATTCCATTCTAGATGGAATTGTATTATCAATCAGAACACCTTTATAATAACGAACACCCCACCACCAATGGCTTGTTTTTTTATAATCTTCTCTTTTATCTATGTATTGACTATATGATATTTCATACCAATTGTATCTATCATTGCCCTCTATATCAAAAGCCATACTTCCTGAAGTGTCAATAATCAATATTATATCTTTTGGCGTATTATAATCCTCCGGCAACAACATATCTGCCGGAATGTCTTGAGGTTGAAACTTATAAGAGACTTGAAAAGTATCATCAACCAATACTTGTGTCTTGTTTTCAACAATTGTTTTGTTCATATAGATCGGCGCTTCATAGCTAACAGTATTGGCCTGTACCGATGCACCCATACTAACAACCATCACCATTACCAAAAGCATACTCATCCATGATTTTACATTTATTTTTGTCATTATAGCCCTCCTTCTTATCATCGCGCTACATCATGGAATTTGACGATATATACATCATCTACCGTATCATCAAAATATCCCATAATTTGATAGGTTTCTCCAATACTTTCTTCGAATCTTATTCCATTGTTCCTTAGTCCCTTTATGCCATCTTCGATTCTTCCTAGGACAAAATCATTGCCGTTCATTGCTTTTAGTAATTCTTTATATAATGTCTCTAGACTTGCATCTATGTTTGTCTGACTATTAAGTTCCAAAATAATACCTCTTGAGTCTCGAACCATATAAATCGTGCTGTTTCCACCAATACTTAGCAAGGCGGAACGATCTGATACATCAACAATTCTTACTTCCTCCGAGTCTTCTAATCCCAACAATACGGTTGCTGTTTCTTCGGAAAACTGTCTCGAAAAAAGTGTGAGGTCAAAAAGGTCTCCTGCTTCTTTAAGTACCGTGCTATCGGTATTGTTTTCATCGATCGTTATTTGTCCAATAGAAGGTGCATTGATGATCTGTTCCTGATTGGCCAGTCGGTACATCAGTAAAATGGCTTCTTCTAGTGTTGTGGTGCCTAATGGTCTTATAATATCCAGACCGATCTGATCTTTACCGACACCTTTCATAATATCGTTCTGATAACAATAGTCCACTGCCTTTTTTGCCCAGCTACTGATGTGGATTCCATCAGAATATTGGGTGTCTGCTTGAATAAGAGTATCATCATCAAGAGCTAAGACCTTCATAAGTTTATACACAAGGCTTGCTACCTCTTGGCGCGTAATATTGGCATCCGGCTTAAACAATCCGTTACCATACCCATCAATAATCTTAAAACTATAAGCTTTTAATATTTCACGCTCATATGGATGTCCTAATATGTCTGAAAAGGCATATTCTGATTCTAGTATAATATCTCTGCCTGTTTTTTCTACAATCGATAATGCTAAGAGTACGTACTCATAACGTTTGATTGGCTGACGATAGCCTTCCATTAGGCTCTCATGAATGAGTCCATGACCAATCGCTTCATTGACTTCAGTTATTGCCCAATTGCTTGGTGTACTTTCATTGCCAAGAATAACCGTCGTTGTCATAGCTAGCAGCATTAAAATTCCTACAAATGGTTTTAATATTTTCCTCAACATATAACCCTCCCTCAAGCTGTTTACAAATTATCCGCCAATAGTACTTATGCCTGCAAAATGCGTCTAAAGCACTATAGATTTAATTAATTATAACATAAATTATTGTAAGTTCATAGGTCCCAGATTGAAGAATTTCATGTACATAACCCTAATAAAAAGGTCCGTTGTGATGTCTTTACATTAAAAAAATACCAAAGCGTAAAGCTTGGATATTTTTTATTCAGGCTACAATTAAGGGTCAAAACTTAGTTTTGACCCTTATTCAATTATTGGCTACTATATTTCTTTTCATGATCAATGAGCCATGTTTTTCTCCAGATACCGGCTGCATATCCGGTCATCTTGCCATTGCTACCAATAACTCTGTGACACGGTACTACAATAGCCAGTTTATTTTTGTGGTTGGTTCCACCAACGGCACGATACGCTTTCTCATGTCCAATGTTTTGTGCAATGTCTTTGTATGTAGTCGCTTTTCCATATCCTATCTCTGTAAGTGCCTTCCACACCTTCATCTCAAAATCTGTACCTTCTAATACTATAGGTAAATCAAACTCTTTTCTTTTACCTTCAAAATATTCAACCATTTGCTTTTTTGCTAATTGAAGTATTGGTGTTATGTTTTCAGGTATTATTGCACTTTCTACAAAAGACACGCCTGCAATGGTTTCATCCTTTGCTTCTATCATGATTAATCCAATAAGCGACTCATAATAAGCAATATTTAAGTTCATTGGTCGGCTCCTTCTTTAGCTTATCAACTGTAGGTTTTTAATAACATCAATAAGTTTCTCTATATCCAAGGGTTTGGTCGCATAAGCATTTGCACCTTTTATAAAAGCATCATCTACCACTTCTGTTTCACCAAGGGCCGTTGTCATAATTATTTTAGCTGGGTTCTTGATTTGATTTTGAATCTCCAAATCTCGAATGGTTTTTAATACTTTTACGCCATCTACCTTAGGCATCATGATATCCAAGCAAATCAAGTCATAAGGTTCATGGTCTTTTAAGGCTAAAAGGAAGGCATCAATTGCTTCAAGCCCATTAATCACCAAATCACAGTCACCATAATCGGACAATATTTTCCACATGAGTTTTCTACTGACCACATCATCTTCTGCTATAAGTATTTTCAAATCACGTCACTCCCCATATATTCTTTTTTATTCTCTATACTATAAGATTACTACATTTTATTCTAAATCTAAAGCTATTTTTTCTATTAGGTCTAAAATATTTTCCCTTTTTCCCTTTCGTGCTTCCATTACCAGTTTAAATGCCAATATCCTTGAATCTTCTTTCTTCATTTTTTCAAAATAATCAACCAAGGTCTGAGCATGTATGGTAATCTCATCGATGGCTTTAGCTTCATACAGGCGTCTTATTTTCTCTAAGATGGCTTCTATTGTTGGGTCTTCTTCGATCATAGTCTCGTCATGTTGAACAACCAATGCTTCATTGTATCTACCATCATAAATAATCCTTTTATCACCGGACAATAGAGACTCTACCACCTCAGATATTTTCTGAAGCTGAATTGGTTTAGTCATATATAAATCAAAGCTATGTTTCATAATCACATCTCTGTCTTCCTTTAATGCTAAGGCTGTTAATGCGATAATAATTGGCTTTTTGCCTTTATCGTTTTTTCGAATGATATCAATGGCCTCCAACCCACTCATAACCGGCATCTGAATATCCATGAAAATCACATCATAGGCCGAAGTATTTTCTACTATATCCACACCCATCTTCCCATTTTCTGCTATATCTACTATATGACCGTCAAGTTCTAGCTGTTTGCAAATAATCCTACGGTTAATATCATCATCTTCAACCACCAAGATTCTTCCTTTTTTATGACTACTCATAGATGTTTCCTTCTTGTTGTAAGGCTCATGCAAGGTTTCTAAATTTCTATAATTAGCCTCTACATCCTGTCCCGAATCTGTCTCAACCTCAAAAGGTATGCAGAAATAAAAATCCGAACCGATGCCTTCTTTTGATTCAACGGTTAGATTCCCGCCAAATAGTTTAATGATTTTTTTGGAAATAGTTAAGCCAAGGCCTGTACCACCTTTTTTTCTTGTGAAAGAACCATCGGCTTGGGTAAAGCTTTCAAACAAATTCGTCATAAATTCTTCGCTAATACCAATACCGGTATCTTTTACATGTACATGCAATTCTAATTTATTATGCCCAGTCATAGAAAAACGATACTGCATTATGACTTCTCCCTCATCTGTGAATTTGATGGCATTATCCACCAGATTGGTCAACACTTGCTTTAGCCTCACCCTATCACCAATAACCCTACCTATGGATGTGGGACATTTTTGTACACTAAGCAGTATGTTTTTCTCTTGGGTCTTAAATAGATTTTCTCTATAGACTTCATCAAATAGACGATCTATGTAAAAAGGCTTCATTAGTAAAGTCAGCTTACCTGCTTCAATCTTTGAAATATCTAGAATACTGTTGATAATATTAAGCAAATTCATACTGGATGATTTTGCTATATCAAGGTTATCAATTAATGATGCATCTGTTAAATAGCGTCTCGTAAGATCCACCATACCAATGATACCATTTAAAGGCGTCCTAATTTCATGACTCATATTGGACAAAAATTCACTTTTTAAACGATTGGCTTCTATGGCATCATCTTTTGCCTTTTGTATTCTTTTTTCATAATTAACTTGTTCCGTTATGTCTTGAATGATAATTAAGGTCTGTATTTCATCGTGACTCATGATTTTTACAAATCCCAGTTGATAATCTCTGTAAATATTCTTGTCAAAAATAGTATGTTTAAACTGTAGCCTATTGGTTAGATAGTCTTGATTGTCTTCATATAGAGCATAAACACTTTGTTTCATTTGACAGTCAGCACATCGTTCACTTAACCCACATAGTTTATCCTTGGCATTTGAACACTTTAACAAGTTCCCTAATAGTTCCTCACCGGCTTGTAAGTGTTTCACATCAAAGTTATGAGAGATGTATCGGTTAATCTTAACAACCTTTCTTTGCTTATCCACAACAACAAGACCTAAAGGTAAAGCATCGTTGATGATTTCTAGGTTTTTTTTCTGCTCAATATGATCATTTTCAAGTTCTATTAAATTCGTTACATCGCGAATACTAAGCACCACTTGGTATTGATTTTGAACCTGTATGCGTGTGATGCTGGCCGACATATATCTTTTACCTATTTGGGGCACATTAATATAAGCGCCTCTCTCAAGCCCTCTTGTATTTCCAGAAGTTTTAACTTCTTCAATAATACCTCTAATGATTTCTCCCTTTTCATCTGTTTTCACCGGAAAAAAAAGGGAGATATCTTCAAGTTCTTTAGGTCTACTACCAATAATCTCTATCGCTTTTTTATTAATATACTCAATCTCATTAAAGGCGCTAACCGTAATGACACCGTCACCTAGGGCTTCCAAAATATTATAGTAGTCGAGTTTATTTTTCATATTTATCACCTATAAAATCATATTTTGCCGTTTGACATGTACGTGACCATTTGAGACCTTAACTGTAACTGTCCGGCTAAAACGCTCACCGGTTTCTGTATCATCCATCTTTAAACCATAGGCCCTAATTAAATGCCTCACCATAGCTATGTTCTTTTGTCCGACTAAAAATCGATCTGTCTCTTGGCTTGATACTGCACCGCCTACCAGTTTTATCTCTAATTGGCTTTTGCTACAACCTAGCTTTTTTAAAAAATAGTTTACCATAAGGGGCACTATATCCGATGCAAAATAACCCGGCTTCATTTTATAAAGAGCCTGATTTCTAGTACTTGAATTTTCAGGAAGTACTATATGAGCCATTGCTGTATGTTTTGCATGATTACAATGAATGATTAATGCAACACAAGATCCAAGGGCATGGGTGACAATGGTTTCACTCGGATCGTTGGATATTACAACTTCACCAATACCTACATTTAACATATATCACCTCAAGTATTTCATCATATAGTGACCCATTAGATCTAAGGACGTCTGCTTAGTTATGCCATTTAGTTCATAAGCCACCTTTGGCATACCATATACCACACTGGATGCTTCATCTTGGCCTATGGTAATAGCACCTTTTCTTTTCATAGCTGTTATACCTTTTGCTCCATCATACCCCATACCTGTGAGTAAAACACCCATTGCACGACTACCTACTTGTTCTGCTATAGATAGGAATAAGACATCTACGGAAGGGCAATGTCCACTGACTTTTTCACCAAAATATACTTTCAAACTGTAACCAGCGCCACTTTTTTTGACTTGTATGTGCTGATCACCCGGCGCCAGATATACATGGTTTTTCTTGATGATGTCGTTATTAACTGCTTCTTTGACTGTGAAATGGGTTTGATTGTTTAGCCTTTCTGCAAACATGGCCGAGAAAACAGGTGGTATGTGTTGAACGATAACAATACCCGGCATATCACTAGGCAGTTGCTTTAGTACCTTGAATATGGCTTCTGTACCCCCTGTGGATGCACCAATCCCGATTAAGTCAAACTGTTTTATTTCTTGATGATCATTTTTTTCTACCACTATGGGCTTTTCATTGATTTTGACACTTGCTTTAGAAGCTGCCTTGATCTTGCCTACCAACTCAAGAATAAAACCTTGTACGCTTTCCGGAGAATGGGCACTTGGCTTAGAGACAAACTCAACTGCACCGGCGTTCATAGCATCAAAGACTTTATTACTAACAGCACTTACCACAATAACCGGTACAGGGTATTGTGGCATCAAACGTCTAATGAATTCTATACCATTCATTTTGGGCATCTCAATATCACAGGTGACCACATCCGGTTCAAACTCAAGGATTTTGTCGACTGCGTCATAAGGGTCTATAGCCGTTGCTACTACCATGATGGAAGGGTCTATTTGAATGCCCCTTGATAAAATTTCTCTAAAAACACGGCTATCATCAACAATCAATACTTTTATAGCCATCCTTGCTCATCCCCCTTATACTTTTCTGTAGACCGCCGGCTTAATGTATTTGAACTTGGTGCTTTCTCTACTGATGGATTCTGAATGCCCTATAAATAAGTAACCTCCAGGTTCTAAGGCATCATATAGTTTGCTAATCAGTTGTGCTTTTGTCTCATGGTCAAAATAGATCATAACGTTACGACAAAAGATGATATGGAACTTTTTTTTGAAAGGAAATTGCGGTTCAAGAAGGTTGAATCTACGGAAAATGACTTCCTTTTTTAGGCTTTCTTTGATCTGAAATTGATGGTCATTGATCTTATTAAAGTAGTTTAGTACCCATATCTTAGGCAGAGCGCTTAGCTTTTCTTTTGAGTATACGCCTCTCTTGGCTTCTTCAAGAACACTTAAAGACAGATCCGTAGCCAGTAGTTTTTTATCCCATAAAAAAGCTTCATTTTTAAAATAGTCTGCTAAAAGTATCGCCAGAGTGTAAGGTTCCTCTCCTGAAGAAGCGGCTGCACACCAAACCCGTAAGTCTTTGTTCTGAATGGACCTCTTCAAATAGGGTAACACGTCTTGTGTCAGAAAACTAAAATGTTCTGCTTCGCGCATAAAATAGGTATGGTTGGTGGTGATTTTATCAATCAGACGACTTAGTTCCTTACCTTCTTTGTCCTTCTTCAAAAGTTGATAATAAGCCATAAAACTATTTAAGTTATGGTCTCTGACAATGCTACCCAATCGACCAACCAGCAATGTCTTTTTTTCATCTTTTAGATGTATACCACTATGCTCTTTTATAAAGTCCGTAATAAGTCTAAACTCATCTTCTGATATATGTATCATGCCACACCCACTTATTGAAGGGAGACAAGTCTCCCTTCATAATTTATGATGATTGCTTAATATTTCTCAAAATCCGTATCACTTAGAGTAATCTTTTTGTTTTGTTTTTGGGGTTTTGAGTCTTCACCTTTTTTCATATCTTCTAACATCTTTAGTACATCCGGATGTATATCATCATACCCTTGGTTTCTATTGCTTTTAGCTTGTTTTAGTTTGAACTTTGCCACTTGGGTCTTAAGCATATCCGCTTGACCGGATAGTTCCTCACTGGCTGCAGCGGTTTCTTCTGCTGTTGCACTTGTGGTTTGAACCACATCGGATATTTGCATAATGCCTTGATTAATCTGCTCAACGCCTTGGGCTTGTTCATTCGATGCTACGGCTATTTCTCCAACAAGTTCCGCTGCTTTGGACACACCTTCTACAATCATGTTTAAAGCTTCGGCTGTTTCGTTGGCAAGCTTAGTACCACCTTCTACTTCTTTGATAGAACCTTCTATCATGCTGGTGGTTTCTTTGGCTGCATTGGCTGATCTTGCAGCTAAATTCCTTACTTCTTCGGCTACAACAGCAAATCCTTTGCCATGTTGTCCTGCTCTTGCGGCTTCAACAGCTGCATTGAGGGCTAATATATTGGTTTGGAAGGCTATGTCGTCTATTACTTTGATAATCTTAGATATGTTGTTGGAGGAATCGTTGATGCCTTCCATGGCTTTGACCATACCTGCCATTTGTGTATTCCCTTTTTCTGCATATTTTTGTGCGGAAGCGGACATTTCTTTGGCTTTTTCTGCGTTAGCAGCGTTTTGTCTGGTCTGAGCTGCGATTTCTTCTATAGATGCTGTTAATTCTTCTACTGAGCTTGCTTGTTCTGTAGCACCTTGTGATAAAGACATACTGGAATCAGAGACTTGTGTTGATCCAGATGCCACTTGTTCGGAGGCTGAATTAATATTGGTCATAACTTCATTGATGTTATCCGTCATTCTAAGGAATGCCTCAGCCAATATACCAATCTCGTCCTTGGATTCAACGTGAATCTCAACATCAAGATCTCCATCTGCAATACTTTTTGCTGCCCTTACCATTTTATTAATAGGATTCTTGATGATATTGGATATATATACACCTAGTATAATAGATACAACTACACCTAATACAGATATTGTCACAATTAGCGTTATCGCTGTCGCTACCGCTTCGTCTCCAGCAATATTTGCTTCATCTGCTAAATCAAGATTTATCTCTTCTACTCTTAATAAAGCTTCCTCTGCTGGTATAAATGCTTCTGCCGAAATGCTGTTTGTATTTAGCAAATCATTTAGAAGGCTGTCCTGATTAGTTGCATTCTCTCTAACCGCTACATCATATTTTTCTGAGGCTTCAACGGATCTATCAACTGTAATGCGCCATGCATCCCATAAGGGTACAAATTTTTCCCATTCTTTTGCTTCCTCTTCCGATTGAGGTAAAGGTTCATATATTGCCCAGTATTTTTCGCTTCGTGCAAATGCGTCTTCTATATATTTATACTCTATTGTTCTTTGCTCAACTGAAATTTGAGGGTTCGCTAAGTTTCTAAGTCCTGCTCGCACTGCTGTTTGAGATTCACGAATCATTAAAAGTGCATTCACGCTTGGTAGCCTCACATCTGCTACCTCTTGCAAATGATCGTTTAATGTATTTGTACTTATATATCCCACCACACCGATTGCTCCAGCTATTATTGCAACCGCTATAAAGCCGATAATCAGTTTTACCCCTATTTTTAAGTTTAAATACCATTTCATATGATTCTCCTCCTAGTCGTTTGCATGATTTAATTCATTGACTTCGTTCTCATCCAGTAGCTTTTCACAATCTAAGATTAAGGTTATTTTTTCTTCACTTTTTCCCACGCTTTTTATGTATTTGCGTCCACCGGTATTCAAGTTCGGTGGCGGTACAATGTTATCATCACTTATGTTTAAGACTTCCGCTACAGCATCTACGATGATGCCAATGGACAGTTGTGCCACATCTATGACGATGATACAGGTTCGGTCATTATAATCCTTAGCTTCTTTGTTAAACTTAAGTCTGGCATCCATGACTGGTATAATCTTACCTCTTAGGTTAATAATACCTTTTATAAAATGAGGCAATTCCGGTACCACTGTGATGGGTTGAATGCCTATAATCTCCGTCACATACAAGATGTCGATGCCATAACATTCGTCTCCCAAATAAAAGGTTAAAAACTTGCCCTTTTGGGTGTCTTCTTCTTGTTCATCCATAAAACTATTCATATCTTCATTCATCTTATCACCTTCATCCTTTTATTTTTCATGAACGTTGGATAGTTCGAATTCTCCCACATCCAGTATTAGACTGATACTGCCATCCCCTAGTAAAGTGCAACCACCTAAACCTTTTATTTGCTTATATTTTTTTATATAATTAGGCAACGACTTGACCACAACCTGTTGTTGACCCAGTAATTCATCGGCCATTAAACAACAGCTACGGTCATCTTCCTCCACCATAATTAATATACCCTTTTCATAATCCTGTACATTTGTTTGAAGTCCATAGTGTTCGTAGAGCTTTATGATAGGATAACATAGACCTCTAACCATAATCATTTCTCTTCCTTCAGGGTCTCTTATAATTTCTTTGTTAAGGGGTCTGAAGGATTCCTTTATGGATACAATGGGTATTGTGAATCTGGAGTCGCCTACCTTAACGTTCATACCTTCTATGATGGCTAAGGTTAAAGGTATTTTCAGTATGATGGTTGTGCCTTTACCAAGAACACTGTCTACGATGACAGAGCCGCCAATGCTTTCGATGTTTTTGGCGACCACATCCATACCCACACCTCTACCGGAAAATTCCGTCACTTGTTCTTTCATGGAAAAGCCTGGGTGCAATATTAACCGGTAGATATCCTTGTCATTCATATCCTCTATAGATTGATATATTAAGCCCAGATTATAGGCCTTTTCATAAATTTTTTCCTTGTTTAGACCTTTACCGTCATCTTTGACGATGATCAGTACGTCACTGCCTGAGTTCTTAGCTTCTAGAGTCAGATTACCTTGAGGGTCTTTTCCAGCAATCTTTCTTTCTTCTGCGTCTTCTATGCCATGATCAATAGCATTTCTTATGATATGCATCAAGGGGTCTGCTATTTTTTCAATAATGTTCTTATCTACTTCTGTTTCTTCTCCATATACGTCAAGAACCACATCTTTGGATAGCTTTCTTGTCATGTCTCTAACAATTCGGTGCATCTTCATAAACGTTGTAGACAGTGCCACCATCCGTATGGCCATGACCATATCTTGGAGTTCACTGGATATTTTATGCAGTTGTCTTGAGGCTTTATCAAAGCTCTCTATCTCCAGTCGCACCACTTCCGGATTCTGTGATACCATGGCCTCTGCTATGACCAGTTCACCTACCATGTCCATGAGTTTATCCAGCTTATCTACATTCACACTGATAATGCTTTGGGCTGCTGTCGCTGTGACTTCTTGCTTACTATCTTCTTTTTCTTTTTTATTTTTTTGAATTTCAACATATTTTTTTGAAGTTTCCGGTATCTTGATTTCGTCAGATATCTCTTGGTCTTGATAGATGACTTCAAATTCTTTGAACCATTCCTGATTAGTTTCTTCAAAGTCTAGTTTTTCTAAAAAAATGGTACTATCTAGATATTTCTGAATGTCTGCTTCATGAGCTGTTGATCTGATGGCCATGTGAAAGCCATTGGATCGTATTTCATCAACCGATTGATCGTTGTCTATGATATCACTTGGTTTGTAAAGCACCTCTTCAACCAAATCCACAATATTATGTATGACCGTATAAGCTCTGATGTTCTCCATCTCACAGTTTTTTTTAAAAGTGATTTTGACTTTATAATACTTAGCTTGATCTTCTTTTCTATTGGGACTAATATAGTATTTCTGATCGGCCTTAGGCTTTTCTTTGTCTTCTTTTTTGCTTTTATCAAGTCCGTTATCTTTTTTTAGCTTAACAAGGTAATCATTGACTTTATCAGTTAGACTTGCAGTATCACCATCCGGCCTTTCTCCGTTTCTGATTTTGATCATTTCGATCTTATAGTAGTCCACACTTTCAAGTATACAGTCCACTAAAGTAGCAAAATCATATTCTATGGTCTTGTTTTCCCTAATCACATAGAATATATCTTCAATCTTATGAGCTAATGTACTGATTTCATTAAACATCATCATGGCCGACGAGCCTTTAATGGTATGCATAAAACGAAAGATTTCGTTCATAGCTTCCTCTGAAAATGTGCCTACTTTTTCGCTTTGTATCATCAGTTGCTCAAGGGTTTCTATGATCTGTGACGTCTCATAGACATAAGCTTCCAACATCGGTTCATCAATATATGAATTTTCCAACTCTTCTCCCCCCCTCGTTTATGATTTCATACTCTCCAATACTTCAATAAGTTTATCTTCTTTAAAAGGCTTAACAATAAATGAGTTTGCACCATTCATTACTGCTTCTCGAATGAGTGCTTCCTGACCCATAGCTGAGACCATGATGACTTTTACTGTAGAACTTATTTTTTTTATCTCCTTTAGGGCTTCTATACCGGAAAGGTTTGGCATGGTAATGTCCATGGTAATTACATCCGGTCTATACTTTTTGAACTTATCTACAGCATCTTGACCGTCTTCTGCCTCGCACACAACCTCATAATCCTCTTTTTCAATCATCCTTCTAATCGCGACCCTCATAAAAGACGCATCATCTACAATCATTAATCTCATCGTTTTCCCTCCGTTATTTATATATCTTTGATTTTGTATTATGTTGATGGTTATCGTATGGTATAGACCGGTAGAATCATTGTAAAAGTAGTGCCATAATCCTGAACACTTTCCACAATCAAATCACCACCACAGCACATTAACATCTGCTTGCACATTGGTATGCTGATACTATCACTTTCCTTATAAATATGAATAAAATCATGATGATAAAATTCATTGAATATATACTTAAGTCGGTCTTTCTCAATACCTTCTCCGTAATCTATTACTTTAATCTTCATATAGCTAATCTTATTTTCTCGGTTTCGTTGACTTTGAAGTTTGATATGTACTTTATTATTTCTTGTATGGTTTTTTGCATTGATTACCAATTCTCTGAGGACAGATACTAGCACTTTTTTCTCAATAAAGATTTCTAAATCTTTATCTTCTGATTGTTCAATGCTTATATCCATATCTTCTCCATCAAGGCTCTTTAATTCACTCATAACCAAGTTATAAATATTATGATGGGTGTATTCAAATTCCATCCCCTGTATATCAATGTATTTTGATATCTGATTGATTATATTTCTGGTATGTTTCATCTCAAGAACCATGGCTTCAAATAACTCTCTATTATTTTGACCTACTTCGTTAACATCTATAAGTTGCATCATCCCCATCATACCGTTAAGGGGTGTTCTTAAACGATGGTTGATATCTTTGAGAAATTGATTTTTTAATTGATTGGCCTTGTCCGACTGTTTCATAGCATACTTTAGCTTATTCTCATTGTGAATACGTTCTGTAACATCCATAAATAGTACAGCAAATTCCTGGTCTTCTGTCGGATAGGCTCTAATTTCATAATATTTATCAAAGGTCTTAGAATAGTTGACCATACTTCTGGAAGTTCTTTCAATCGCCACCTCACCATAGATGTCAATCCAGTAATCCTCTGTATTAGGGAGTACCTCTAATACTGTCTTACCGATAATATCCGTTCCTTTAAGGCCCGTGATTTTCTCAAAAGCAGCGTTAACCGCTAAAAATATATAATCTACCGGTTTACCTGAGTCATCTAGAATAATCCGGTGTAGAGCAAAGCCTTCTTGAGCATTCATGAGCAACATATTTTGAGACTGATTCGTATCCGCATAGGCGTTATAAATGTGTTCATCATAGATACTTCTGATGTAGGCCATAGTTATAACAACAACCATGGCAATTATTGAAATCAGTTTTCTGTCAAAATCAACCTCTGATATGGTGGCAAATGGCAAGATAACTATAAGGTAAATATGAATATAATTTTTCATCCTACTTCTACTATATAAAGAATAAAGTGAAATCAAGAGAAGTAGTAAATGACTGGTGATATAAATATCGCTCCTAGAATAATAGGCTATAACTGTGCTGACTATTGTTATTGTCCATAGTAAATGATTTAACCTTAGTTGGTATTGTTCTGTCCAAGCTTTTATAAAACTTGAGCCAAGTACAAGAATCAATAAACTAAAGATGACTATATTCACATAGATATTAAAGAAAAAGTGACTACCACTTGTGGTCCTGTACAAACGAACTAATATAAAATATACAATTATATATACAATATTAATGAATCTTAATGAGCTTTCTCTATATTTCCAATAAGCCACACTTGTACCCCCCATTTAAAAGTAACTCTAAATTAAACTGATTTTTTTTAGAACTTCATCAAATTTCTCAACATCAATCGGTTTCCAGGCGTATGCTTCACAACCATATTTATAAGCTTCTTCAACGGTTTCCTTATCATTTAAAGCGGTGGTCATAATGATTTTAGAAGGCTTCATCCCTTCCTTCATAGAGGTGCTTTCAATCTCTCGTATGGCCTTCAAAGCTTTGATGCCATCTACTTTTGGCATCATGATATCTAAACAAATTAATTCATATGGGTTCTCCATCTCAATGGCATTCATTGCCAAATCAATGGCCTCAAGGCCATTCATGGCCACATCACAGTTACCATATTTAGATAGGTATTTTTTCATAAATAAGCGGCTGGTCAAATCATCTTCTGCAATAAGAATCTTCATATTACATCTCCTCTTTTCTCTCTTCATCTTTCTCTTCTATGTGTTCATTTTCATTACTATTGCCTAAAAGCTTCATTACATAATCCAGAACACGTTCCTTTAAAGAATAATGCATGCCTGTCATACGCCATTCATAAATCTGGGCAAATAAGGTGCCATGTATCATACTAGCCATTTCTTCACTGTTGAATCTACTGTTTTTTAGAAGTGTTTCTTTATTGAGTCTTATTAGGTTTTCTAAAAAACTTATGCGTTTCTTTACAATTTCTTCCATTCTTGTCTTCGTTGTTTCGTGATAATAATATAGATCCATTGAAAACATTACTGTGGTCAGTTCAACGTAATTCTCATAAAACTCAATAAATCTTTTAATATAATACCTAATAACATCATAACCGGATAATGGACTCTCTTTGATGGTGTTGATGATTCTTTCATCATACTGCGCATAGGCTTCCACAATATGGTTCAATATCTCCTGCTTATTATTGTACTGTCGATATAATGCCGGTTCTGTTACCTTCTCAAGTTTTGCGAGATTTTTCGTCGTTACACCATTTACACCTTCACTGTATAACAGATCAATGGCACTGATTAAAATCTTGTCTTTTCTTTTTATCATATTTCACCTCGTTAGTGTTCACTAACCTAGTATAGCATTCATCTAAATTCAATTCAATAGTCAGAAAATATATTTTTAATTTTTAGTATATTTGCACAAGTTCATCTTATAAATCAAGAAAAGAGGCTTCGCCTCGTTATGAGCTCTGCTCATATTTCTAAACGTTCGATAGGAAAGGTCTTTGACGTATATACTAAAGTATAACTTGCAAGTGGCCAGCTTTGCTGGACACGCTCCTTGAGAAGAACAAAAAATAAGACCCCTAAAGGTCTTATTCCTATTGTTGCTTATATTATAGTCCGATATTATGGTCCAAAAAAATGTTAACAATCTCAGGATCAAACTGTGTTCCTGCATGTTTTCTAAGTTCCGCTCTGGCTTCTTTATGGTTAAAAGTCGCTTTGTAAAGTCGTTGAGATGTCATCGCTTCGTATGCATCTGTTACACTTATGATTCTTGCAATCAATGGAATCTCTGTGCCTTTTAGGCCTCTAGGATAACCTTGTCCATCCCATCTTTCATGGTGTGATAATATATCCTCTGCCAATGAAGAATAAGTATCCACGGATTTTAGAATCAAGTAGCCACTTTCAGAATGCTTTTTGACTTCTTCATATTCCTGTTCTGTCAATCGATCTGATTTATTCAACACTTCATCCCTAATAGCAATTTTACCAATATCATGTAGATGACCGGCTGTTACCAGTTCATTTAAAGTCTGAGCGCCTAGATTCATGGCCTTGCCCATTTCTTGACACAAATGAGCAACTTGATCAGAGTGTACTTTTTCTCTTGCGCTTTTCTCATTCAAAGCTTTTATAATGACTTGTATGGTTTTATTGCGCATACTTTGGCTTTCTGTTAGTTTTTCACGGTACATCTGATCCTCTGCACTAATAAAAACATCCGATATCAACTGGTCTTCAATGGTTTTTGTAGCACATCCTATGGATACAGATATGACCACATTATCCATCT
Organism: Petrocella sp. FN5; assembly: GCF_029210395.1. GTDB lineage: Bacteria > Bacillota > Clostridia > Lachnospirales > Vallitaleaceae > Petrocella. The sequence continues at coordinate 96,384 of NZ_JARGDP010000004.1, forward strand.
TTTGTTCAAGAGCACCTTTACGTATTCGATCTGCTATTCTTTTTGCCTCTCTTGTATCTGTTTTTGGTAATAGAACAATAAATTCATCCCCACCAATTCTGGCGATGATATCATCTAAACGACAGTGATCTTTAATGACTTTGGCCACATGCAATAATAACTGATCACCTACCAGATGTCCAAATGCATCATTGGTTAACTTAAGGCCGTTTACGTCTAGCATCATGACTGATAGTGGTAGATTACGGGGTACATCCAATCGTCTTTGTTCTTCTTCATAAAAACGACGGTTATAGAGGTCTGTTAGTTGATCGTGATAACTTAGTTTTTCTATGCGTATTTGGTCCTGCTTTTGCTCAGTAATATCCCTCACAATAGATAAAACACCTTGATCCATAAACTTAATCATACGCATTTCATAATAATGCTGTTTGCCTTCTATCTCTAAAGCGTATTCAAATCTTTGAAGTTGTCCGGTGTTCATTGCTTGATGAATTGCACGCATACCTATAACAACAATTGACTCAGGCATGATTTCACTTAATGCTTTATTCATAAAGTGTTCTTTTTTAGTATACAGCATATCCTCCTGATTCACTAAACAATCTAAGAAGATACCCTCTTCGTTTAAAATGAAAATAATATCCGGTAGGACCTCAATAATTGCTCTATTTTTTCTTTCACTAACTTCTAGAGCTTGCTTGTTTTCTACCAGCTCATCATTCTGACTTCTTAGTTCTTCTTCCACTGCTGTTAATTGTTGTAACGTAGCGTAAAGGTCTTTATTAGCATTTTTTAAGGCCTTTTGGTTTTTGTTCATTGTTTTAAAATAATCTTCGGTTTTTTCAAGTACTTTATTTGTTGTTGTTCGAAGGTCAGAAAAAGGATCACCTGGTTTTATTGGTAGGCGGTAGGTGACGTTCTTATCCACTGATATTTTTTGTATATCTTCATCCAATTCACTAATTGGGTTAATGACATATTTCTTCTGCAAAATAAAGACGACGAACAAAATTATAGTGGTGGACAAGGCGGTAATTAAGAAGATGGTCATGTTTTGGAGGCGTTGATTTACAAAATCACTCATAGGTGCAAAACCACCAATAACCCATCCCGAATCATCAAAGGTACGCCATCCCACATAGCCAATAACACCATCTAAAGATGTAAGTATAATCCCATTTTTATTTTTTGATAATTCTGTTAAAAGGTCCACTGATAAATCACCTAAAGAAAGGGTTAAATCCGTCATGTTTTCATAGTCCGGATGCAATAATACATTGCGATCATTATCCAATAAGAAGGTATAACTTTCATCTGATATTTTCTGTTCTTCAAGTAAATTCAAGGTGCTTTCAAGTAAACTATCGCCTGCTACCACACCTAATAAACGGTTTTGATGATCATAAACCGGTTTTGCAAGCGTTACAATCCACTTGTCTTTTGATGCATTCAAGTATGGACGGGTTATAATATGCTTATTCTCATTTAAGGCCGCAATATACCAAGGCCTTGCCAGTAAATCAAATGTCGCCGGCGGTATAAAACCACTACCATTGATCATTTTGTTTTCCGGTGTGCCAAAATAGATGGATTGAAATGTTGGATTGCTTGTCATCAAAGCTTGCATAAAATCAATTATTTTCTCTTCATCTTTCTCTATAAGGATAAAGCTTTCCACTGCTTCCAATGCTTTCTGATTTCTCTGTATATGTCCATTGATTTCACTGGCCATATAATCTAATCTGCTATCAATTGTATTTTCCACTTCCATCTTAATAGATTCAATATAATTATTGTACTGAATCCACATGGTTAGGCCGATGATAGCAGCCATTATTATACCAATACTATAGTAATTTTTTATAAAGGATTTCATCTAGTTGCTCCTAAGTCTGTTCAGTTCTTTCTAAGATTGGTTGCAAAAAACCCTTATTCCTTGAACTCTCCCCGTAATATACATCCTAATGATTGATAATTCTTTATGGCTATTGCATCAAAACTAAGTTTCACTAAGTTCACATATATTATATGTCTAGGTTCAACTACACGATTTTGATGCCTTAACCCAATATATAATAATCATTCTATTCTACCACCATCAGATGGCGTAATCAACTTATTTGTAGTTCCTTTTACCTATGCAACACTGATTTTGTATATAAATAGGTCAATGTGCCTATTAATGTGGGCTATCTAGGATTTATCTTGCTGCACCACTGGCAATTCCAAGATGAATGGTGTAAAATGGCAAGTGTCTCACTCAAATCCGAATCCAAAGACACAATCATCCCTGCAGCTTAGGAGGCTATTATGAAAGAAATCATACTAATCCTTATTTTACAACTCTGTTATGTTCCTATGTTGGCACTAAGAACCATTAGTATGGTTAAAAAACTCACCTTACTTACAGCCATATTCGGATTTCTTGAAAGTCTAATTTATGTGTTTGGTCTTGCAATCGTTATCTCTGGTGAACAAAGCATCTTACAGATGCTTGTTTATGCACTTGGGTTTGGATTGGGACTTGTAGTAGGAATACATATAGAGAAAAAAATTGCTATTGGTTATAACACTGTTGTTGTTAATATCAGCCACAAAAATGATGATCTGATTGATCACTTAAGACTTCAAGGGTTTGGCGTCACCGTTTTTCAAGGAGAAGGAAAAGACAGTTCCAGATATCGAATGGATATTTTAACAAAGCGTACGCGTGAACTTGAGCTTATGGGTATCATCGATCATTATGAGCCGAGCGCTTTCGTTATTGTTTATGAACCAACACGCTTTCAGGGTGGTTACCTTGCTGTTATGATGAAAAAACAAAGCAAAGTTTTCCCCAAAGGGTTCATGGGTAAAAAACTTCCTCCAACACAAACGGAAGAAACCTCGCCATCCTGGATTAAGAAAACCGCCGAAGAAATCGCTTTTGAACTTAAAGAGCTTTCTAGTCATGATTCAACAGAATAAAATAAGAAAATAAATATATTCAAGGAGCAAGATATGAATAAAAAAGTATATATTATCTATACCGGTGGTACGATAGGCATGATTAGAACCCAAAAAGGTTATGCCCCCCAAAAAGGTTATATGCAAAAAGAGCTTGATAATATATCAGAGTTAAAAGCAGATATCATGCCGGATTATACTATAAAAGAGTATGAACCCTTGCTTGATTCTTCCAATATGACCCAACAAGAATGGATAAAGATCGCAAAAGATATTGAAAGCAATTATGATGATTATGATGGGTTTGTAATCTTACATGGGACAGATACTATGGCCTATACTGCGTCTGCACTATCCTTTATGCTTGAAAACCTAAGCAAACCGGTTATATTGACAGGGTCTCAGATACCTTTATGTGAGATTAGAAACGATGCCAGAGAAAATATTATTGCAGCGGTACAGATTGCAGCAGAATGTGATGTTCCGGAAGTCTGCCTCTATTTTGGAGGGAAGTTATTAAGAGGGTGCCGAGCGGTTAAAACCAGTTCAGATGCCCTTGATGCTTTTGAATCACCTAATTTTCCACCTCTTGCCATTGCAGGCGTGCACATTGAGATTAATGAATCTCTAATTAATAAGAAAAACGGAAAAAAGATGAAAGCATTTGAGTATGGGAACTATCCAATTACAGATATGAAGATTTTTCCGAGTATCTCAACGGAAGTCATGGAAAACATTCTAAAGCCACCCCTTAAAGGCATTATTATCGAAGCACTTGGAGCTGGGAATATTCCAAGTAGGGATGAGAGACTTGGTTTGGTATTAAAAGAAGCGGCTGATAGAGGGGTCATTATAGTGGTATGTACTCAATGTCTAAAAGGCTTTGCACATATAGGCGAGTATGAAACCAGCGCTTTTTTAGTAGAAGCAGGCGCTGTCAGCGGGTATGATATGACACCGGAAGCTGCTGCGACAAAGCTCTATTACTTAATGAGCAAGGGTTATAATCAGGAAAAAATTAAACATTTGATGTCAGAGAACTTAAGGGGCGAACTGTCAAGAAAATAGAATAGAAACGAAATAAAATATAAACATAAAAAGCAAGGCCTAAATAATACTAATAGCCTTGCTTTAAATAATTATGCCTTATTTTGTTTTTTCTCAACCTCCCATTACTGGTTATAGGGTCAAAACTAAGCATCTAATTTTTTCATTTACTTCTTTTGGTTTTTCTTATCTTTTTCATCCATCTTGTCATTGACTTTCTCAAGAATACTCTCTTTCATATCCGCTGCCTCTTCTTTTGCTTTAGTGACTTTATTCTTCACTTTGCCTTCAAACTCCATTTCTTGATTACCTGTCGCCTTACCAACATTTTCTTTTACGCCACCTTCAATTTTATCTTTTAAATGCTCTGCATCTTTTTTTATTTTTTTTCCTATATCTTTCATAATATGTTCTCCTTTTTTGACTGTTTCGGTTTTAAGTTCCAAATACTCTTTATTATCTTTCTTAAAAGTACGCTTTGCCATGTGAAAACCTCTAGTCTTCTTCTATGTTTTGAGCGTTTAGTAATAACTCCGCTTGGTCAAACAACCTAATCGGCACATATATATCATAACCGTACATGCTACTTCCCATGGCCACTGTCAAGTAATCGCCAATTTGTTCACTCTTCTTAATGGCCGGTATCTCATAGCTGTTCAATAAAGCAATGATGATGTCTGCTTCTTGTAAGGTATAAACACTACAGAGTTTTTTAATCTCCTCTAATTGGTCGTTTCCGACTTCATCTGATTCCTCTTCCACTAGCGTCACTTCACAGTAAGTACAGGTTGTCTTGCCTTTTTCATAGTCACGTTTACATTTAGGACAATAGGGCATGATCTCACTCCTTCTAGAATAATAAGGGGATTCTTAAGATTCTTAATACTATTATAACATACCCCATGATTATTACTCAAACCAACAAAGTTTTTTAACACTAGCTAATCAACTACACTAAAAATAAAAAGCTAAAATCATTTCTGATTTTAGCTAAAGTATATCCATTCCTATTACTCGAAATCTTCAAATTCGTCTATCAACATCGGTACAAATTTCATCATAATTGGTGTCAATGTTACACCAATGACCAATGCCCCTATGATACTATAGACAGTTTTATGCTTTTTAGGTATACAGATCCCTAATAATACACCTACTGAGAATACACATAACTTAATAAGAGCCAAATCTTTCCACGTTGATGCCTTCATATACGTATCTGTAACGGTCATACATTTTTCAAAACATTGTTTACATTTCTCCATAATGAAACCTCCTTATATATTTTATTCGTGGTTGAGAGTAGTTTTGATATAGCATTTATTGTATTGGTATTAACATGGTTTACTCTATTGCATAGTTTGTCTTAAATGAAACTGCTTCTTTTGTACATACATATATTGATCTGCTTTAGATATTAAGCCACCAAAGGAAAAATCATCTTCCGGAAACCGTGCTATTCCATAGCAAAAACTAATATGTATACGTTGTTCTTTATACATTAGGGGATGACCTTCAAAATATTGTTGGATTCTACTAATCAAAGCATCCACTTCTTGATCTTTTAAATCAATGAGTAAAAGTTGGAATTCATCGCCTCCATAACGTGCAAAGCAATCCGTGGATCGAATCTCTTTCTTAATCCCTAAAGCAAAAGTCATCAATAGCTTGTCTCCGCATTCATGGCCATAAGTGTCATTGGTAACCTTTAGATTATTGAGATCTATTGTAACCAGTGTCAATCTCGTCTTATTAAGCTCCGCTTCCTCTAATTTTTTCTCTAAAAACTTATTAAAGTAATGACGGTTATAAGCGTTCGTCAGTATATCATGATGCATAAAATAATTAACCTTCTCTAGAGATTGATAAAGTTTTATAACATTAATCACTTCAAAAGCAAATAACTCAATAATGTGCTTGTCATCTTTGTCATATGCCTCTCTATACTTGCTGTCAATATTGATCATGCCATAAAGCGTGTCTCCCTAACATAACTGGCGTGCTTAATGTCGTGTATACGGCGTCTGAACCCGCTTCTAAGATGGTGTCAATGTTATCATCATGAAGATTCAATCTATCATAGTCGAAGGGATCATCAATAACCACTGTTTCTTTAATCTCACCTTTTGATTCACGATAGAGATATGTCTGGTCCAATCTTAAATAAGTATTCTTAAGAACATCAAAATCATAACCTTGGGCTGCAACAAATCGAAGGATATCCGTCTTGGGATTTAGCAACATGATGCAACCTTTTTGCGCAGAAGGAATGGAAGCTATAGCACTGTCTAGAATCATTTGATATAAATCATCACTATTTGTTACCATAACTGATTTTTGTATGAGTTCAAATAAAATCCTGTTAAGATTTGATTCTTTTTTTGCCTTTTCGAACATGGCGATATAAATATGAAAAAAACAGTAAATAATGATAAAATCAAAAGATAAGAAAATATAAGTCCTACACCAACAGCCACTAGGCTTATTTCAAGACCCATTAATTGTCGGCTACCCATTATTACTAATGTAAAAATAAGATAGAATGACGTTATATAAAAAAATGTCTTATAATATAAACGTTTATTCAATTTATTTCTCCTTACCCTTTTCCTAT
>NZ_JARGDP010000040.1 GCF_029210395.1 Petrocella sp. FN5
TTATTTAAGATATAGAAATAACCTTCTTTCTTTTGCTCATGCTCTTCGATAAAGGCATTTACAAACCCAGTGAATTCAGTGTCTATTGGAATTGGCTTGTTAGAAAAAATCACTTCATTTACACCATATATTCTAAAAGCCAAGTCACATAAAAATTCTTTTTCAAACTGAATACTTAAGAATGAAACTTTGGACAAATGCTTTGTCCCATGAATCTGGTTAGAATTAATAGCAAAAATCATATTGGGTTCAGCATATATTGTACTACCCTCAATCATAAAACCATCCACTAAAGAATCCGTAATAATAAATTCATAGTTTAGGTGCTTGTAATCACCTTTCAATAGATATATTGGTTTTTTAGTTTTATATATTGTCATCTTATTACAAGGATATGATGACATAAATTCATCTTCCTTGACAAAATCAGGCAATGGTTGTTTTGCCATACTTGGGTTACCCATTAAATATCCTCCAAACCTAGTTTCTCTTTCTATATCCAGAATCCCTTTGCAAACATCCTTGAAAATAATTATAGTGCATAAAAACTAAATCATCAACCTAATAAAGGTTAAAAAGTAAAAACTATATGGTTGGATTTCAACCGCTAGAACTATACCCCCGGTTATCCCCCTGGTTAGACAATCACCACATGAATTCTTCCATCGTCCATTAATTTGATCCTATTACCTTCAATCTTCACTCCGTCAAGTAGGAGTCCTTCAGCTACCATAACCCCTTCACTCCGACTCTCAACTCTTATCTCATAAACCGCAGTTTTATACTTATATGTAACCGTAAAATCTCCAAAACTTGTAGGCGTTGTCGGATCAATAATAAGCTCATCCGCTTCTTTTCTGATGCCCAAAAACCAGTGTACCAACCCTTGATACATCCAACCTGCTGAACCCGTGTACCAACTCCATCCACCCCTACCTGTATAAGGCGGGCTTAGAGAAATGTCAGCAATCATAACGTAAGGTTCTTTTTCATACTTAAGTGACTCTCTCTTACTCGAAGTGATATGGATCGGGTTAAGCATGGTAAAAAGTGTGTCCGCTAGACTATAATCACAGATCATCGTACTGGCAATGGCCAGCCACACCGCTGCATGGGTATACTGACCTCCATTTTCCCTAATCCCCGGATAGTAATTTTTGATATACCCCGGGTTTTTGTCTGTTTTATCAAACGGTGGTGCTAGTAGTAGGGAAATACCGTCTTCTTCTCTGACCAGATATCGTACTGCTGATTGCATTGCAACTTCAGATCTGTCTTTCTGTGCACCTTTTGATATAACACTCCAGGATTGACTGATGGAGTCAATGCGGCATTCCACATTTTCTTTTGAACCTAACTTGCTATAATCATCATAAAAAGCTCTAAGGTACCAATCGCCATCCCATGAATGGGCCTCGATATTTGAAAGCAGTGTCTTTCTCATTTCCTCAAATTGTTCTGCACTTTCAAAATCCCTTTTATAATGACAAAGCGGTATAAAATCACCTAATACAGTATATAGAAACCAAGCTAACCAAACACTTTCTCCTGTTCCTTCTATGCCTACCATGTTCATACCATCATTCCAATCACCGCCGCCCATTAAGGGAAGTCCATGCTTGCCAAACTCTGTATGAAGAATTGTAAGCTTACAGTGTTCATAAACACTAGAGGAAATCTCAGATTTTTCAGCTGTAACCATGGCTTCATGCTGACCTTCTTCGAGTAAGGGACCTTTGATGTAATGCACTTTCTCTTTTAAGATTGTATAATCACCCGTGCTACGAATATAAGCCGAGGTTGTGTAGGGTAACCATAATAAATCATCCGTTATTTTCGTACGAACACCTACGCCCATGGGCATATGCCACCAATGTTGAACATCACCCTCCTCAAACTGCCGACTACAAGCAATTAGGATTTGATTTTTTAGTGCTATTGGATCCGTAATCAAAAGAGAAAGTGCATCTTGAAGTTGATCTCTAAATCCATAAGCACCACCACACTGGTAGAAGGCAGCTCTTGCATTAATCCTGCAAGATATTGTTTGATATAATAGCCAACCGTTGACCATAATGTCAATCGCCCGGTCATTTGTCTTAACTTGAATCGTTCCAAGCATCTCTTCCCAGTAATTGTTTACTCTTTTTAGTTCCTTTGTAACTTTTCTTAAATCTTTATACTTATATCTTAGTTTGCTTATTTCTTCAAGATGAACACTTTGTCCTAGCCCAAAAATGATGGTTTTACGCTCATTTGGCTTCATTGAAATGGATACTTGAATAGCCCCACAGGCGTCGTAAGATACACCGGTATTATTGGATAATTTGATGTCGAGACCTTCCGGATTCAATATCGAACCTTTTCGACCTAAAAATTCATGACGATCACCTGTATACCCTATAATCATCTCACTTGTAAACATAAAGGCATTGTGCTTGCGAAAATGATAGTTATAAATACTTTTTGCACTCAAGTATTCATGCTCATTGTTATATTCTGTTAAGATATAGGGATTGGTTTGCTCTCTTTCAGTTCCAAGAACCCACTCTACGTAATAGGTAAGACCCATAAACCTTTCTCTATCAGAATGATTTGTAAGTTTTAATTCCCAAATCTTAATAGGTTCATCTAGTGGTGTGAACACTGTTAGTTCCTGTTCAATGCTTTCCTCCTCATGATAAAACTTTGAGTAACCAAAGCCGTGTCGAACCAAATAGGTTCCCCTATCTGTTTTACCTAAAGAGGTGGGTGTCATTACCTTTCCGCTTATTTCATCTTTTATGTATATGGCTTCTGATGCTATGTCACTGACAGGATCATTCGACCAGGGTGTTATCTTATTCTCCCTACTATTGGTTGCCCAAGTGAATCCGGCACCAGACTCTGATATATGAAATCCGAAGTTTTTGTTTGCAATTACATTAATCCAAGGCGCTGGCGGCTTGTTTTTACCTTCAAGAAGTATCTCATATTCACTTCCATCTTTTACAAACCCACCAAAACCATTAAAAAATTCATATTCATTGTCAAGATTCAAGTTTCTTCGCCTCCTTCTGTCTTTTTATATTTCTACAACTTCTTCAATAATCTCTTTTAATGTCTCTTTAATATTTCTAAAGTAAATACCTGTTTTTTCATTAAAGACAACTCTTGCAACTGTGAACAGTAAATCCAGCTCGGCTGGGATGACTTGATTCGAGTGTAGTATGAAAAGACTGGGTCTGTCTCTACTTTCATCATAGATTCTAAGTGAGGATGTCATATCATTTAACAAATCATGTAGCTCTTGTATGTAACCATGCTTTGCCTCACTGAGTATAATTAAGTCAACTTTGACCTGATTGATTCTTAAATATTCATAAGCCTTTAATACATCTCGTACGACACTTGCAGCTTCAATCGATTTTACCGTTAACAACATAATTGGATTATCACCTGATACGCCAAATTTCCACAAGAAGCTTTGGTTTTTCCAATTCCGTCTAATATTTTCTGCAGGTCCTCTGTAATAACCTGAAGGATAAAATAAAGGGCTAATTAAATCTTGGAATGCATTTAATTGTTTTCTAGAAATATCTAAGTATTTGAGTTCGATTGCACTTTGAAGTCTGAATTTTTCAAACATATCATCTATTCTATAATCAATACTTAATTCATCGCTTATCGCGATAGCCTCTTCTTTGCTTTTACTCACACCCGTGATAAAAGAAACACTTGTTGATTCTCCTTCTGCCAAGGCAATATTTACACGTAGACTCATAATGGGATCATTGCAAAATCCTGTGCTATTAGAAAGTAATATACTATCTACAACGGTAACAGGGTTCATTAATGTATTGTTTCTACCTATGAATTTTAGTCGGTCATTCTCATATGCCACATTCTTTGATAGATTTACATCGGTTTTTACCATATGCATTAAGTATGGATTATTGCCCTCATTATTACTTCGTCGTCTAGATAAGAAAATACCATGTTCTTCGATATACTCGCTTTCAATAAAAAGCTTATTAAAGGCAGGGTGACTCAGTTCCGCAAGAAAACGATCGCCAACGACTTCCATATAACTTGTTAATTCAAGTTGTTTTAGGTCTTTCCCATTGTTGGTCAAAGTCACTTTTCGAATCTCTAGATTATAATTTGAAGAAAGACTCACTTCAGTATGGGAAATTATATCGCCATCTGTTCTTTTAAATTCAGCTTTATGGGGGTGAAAAATGGCTTCATAATCTTCAGGTTCTTTTTTTGTAGGATTATACGTTGTACTCCATACTGAATTTTTATTCATATCTTTGATATAAATGTAATTACCTGTATTGGCATAAAGATCTGAGCGCCATCTATATAGCATCATATCATTATAACTGCTAAAGCCATCTCCATCCGAAGTGATCATAAGAGAATAGTTGTTATTGCTAAAATACCTGACTACGGCTATTTCAGGTGCAACACTGTTAACATAGCGATTGCTAAGTACATCTTCTTCCAATTCCATTTTTCTGATTTTTATCGTGTAGCCTCTCTTCGCTATAGATATAAAATGGGATTGTCGTTTTTCCTCAAGCAATACCTCAGTGGCTTTTACCATAGCTTCTGCATGGAATCTCGTACGCATGATGCCGTTGTTCAAAAAATTATTAATTGCTACAAGATTCATACCTTGATGATGGGCCATAAATGATCGAACGATACAATAGGGTGTCTCAAGCTCCGGATCCGGACCATTAAAGTCTATAGCTTCATAATAGCCATAGGTACTAAACGCACCCAAATCTGACATTCTCCTAAGATTCGACATGGCTTCCTCACTTGCATACTCTAGAGCAAGAAATGTAGCATATGGCGCTACTACTAAAGGCTCTTTGAGAGCCGGTTGAAGACGTAACTTAGGTATACCAAATGCTTTGTATTGATAGTTGGCGTCTAAGTCAAATCGATAATACTGAGACTCAGATATGCCCCAAGGTATGGACATATGCTTAGCATAATTAATATGCTGTAGTACTGCAGCTTTAGATGTTTCTGCATATACTGAGCCATCATACTCTTTCATGACTAGGTTTGGCATAAGGTATTCAAACATCGTGCCGCTCCAAGATACGAAACAAGGTAAACCATCGATCATGGTAAAAGGGCGGCCCAACTTGCTCCAATGTTTTAAGGGCACCTCGCCCCTGGCTATGGCTATAAAACTCGTTAGTGATGATTCTGAAGCCATCAAGTCGTAACAACCGGCATCTTTTGTTTGAGATGATACATGATAACCGATATGAAATAATAATCGTTTTTCATTGTATAAAAATCTAAACTCAGCTTCTTTAAGCATCGTATCTATTGTATGTTTAATCGCTTCAACTCTGTTAACCATATCATTTGCAGCGTCATTATCTTCTAGTGCCAGCTGTCCTAAGGTAGGACAATCTGAGAAGGACACACTTTCCAGGTTAAATATTTCTGCCTCGTTTATGATTCTATCTAAACTACTTAGCAGTTCTTCTATTCTATGAGAAGGCTCATCCAATTTCTGTTCATTGCTTTTTATAAGCGCTCTTATGTTCGAAAGATCCTTTGAAAACGCTCCTATTGTACCGTAATCATCTTTTAATAACATATTTGTTTGACTCGTTTTTAATGTGTGTCTAAGCTCCGAGATTAGATGTGTCGTAAAAATAGGTGTATCTAGTTGTTCTAGAATACCGTTTTTTAGGGCTATAAGGTGCCCAAAAAAGTTTCCACTATCTACCGTAGATATATAATCCGGGTGTAATATTTCAAGGGTGCTTGTGTTATACCAGTTATAAAGATGACCTTTCCACTTCGGCAGAGTGCCGATCGTCTCTAATAATCTTTCTTCATGGGCAATCATGGTGCTTAAAGTCTCAAAGCCAAAGTCTCTTGCAGATAGCGTGGCTAGCAGTTGAAGACCAATATTTGTTGGAGAGGTTTTGTTAGATAGCTTTTCTTTAGGTGCGTACTGATAATTATCCGGACATAAATAGTTATTGTCCTTTGTTGCATGATCTTTGAAAAAAAGCCAGGTTCTTCGAGCTGTCTCTAGAAGAAGTTCTCTGTCTTCTAACGCGACTCTTATCAGTTGGCCTTCTCTTGGTTGGCTCATACGATAGGCCATCCAAAATGACATACCCCAAGCAAGTGCTAAGGCACCGTAGATGGCTATAGCTACCGGATGAACTGTCTGCACTATTAATAGTCCCACTAAAACCATAGCCGCAATAATCGCACTAAACATATTAAAGAAATAACCTCTTAATGTATTTATAACTGAAGCATCTTCATTTTCTGATGTATTCCACCTCAGCATTTTTTCTTGACTGATGAGCACTCTAAAGACTGTTCTCATAATTGCATCTGTAGCTATCTGAGCCCTGTATGGTGTAATTACAAGCTCCATAAGTGCTCTTTCAAACATTAACATGATCTCTTTAAATAAACCCTTATAAACAATGGTAAACTGAGGTCTATTGATTTTTTGTGAAATTATTGCGTATAGTAGAGACGCAATATTAAGTATGTCAGAAAAGAAAACTAAGGGTAGCCACAAGTAAAAAACCTTGGGCATAACAGCTAAATTTATGATAATAAAAAGTGTTTTGGATACAGGGACTATGCTACGTCTTAAATTATCCAATATTTTCCATTTGGATATCACGTTTAAGCTAATGCCACTTTTCGGCTTTCTTTTAAACAACCAAGGTAACAGTTGCCAATCGCCTCGAATCCACCTGTGCTCTCTTTTTACAAATGAAAGCACACTGCTTGGAAATGTATCCATGATTTTTACCGAGCTTGAGAAAGCCGTTTTGACATAACAACTTTCTAAGAGGTCATGACTGAGCACACTATTGTCCGGTATTATTTTGTTTAAGATTAAGTGAAAGGCCTCCACGTGATAAATGCCTTTACCTGTATAGACGCCTTCGTTAAACACATCTTGATATATATCAGATTGAATAGATGAATAGTTGGCTAGCCCTGTTTGGCCTCCAAACACTTCAGGAAAGCGACTGCTTTTTTTATCAACTATGTGATTACCAATCGAAGGCTGTATGATGGCATACCCTTCTTTCACCCTCTTACTAACCGGATCTATAACCGGCTGATTGAGGGGATGGTCAATAAGACCCACGAGTTTTGACGCATTATCCCTAATCAGATTAGAGTCCGCATCTAAAGTGATGACATATTTGAAAGTTTCTAATAAGGCTTCCTCGCATAATAATGTCGTAAAGCTCGTATCTTCCTTCTTTATGCCACTTAAGAGATTATTAAATTCCTCCAGCTTCCCTCTTTTTCTTTCCCAACCCATATGGCAATTTTCCGACTTGTTCCATTGCCTTTCTCTTATAAAAAGAGAAAATCGTTGATGGGTAGATGGGTAAAGCGCATTTAGTGCGTTGATTTTTTTTATAAGCGCTTTTTCAAGAATCTCGTCTTTTGGCATGATTTTTTCAGGTGCATCCTCAAAATCGGCTAAAAGTCCAAAGTAGAGATTATCTTGTCGATTAGCTAAATAATGCTTTTCTAGCCTTTCAAGATACTCGATACATTGAGCTTTTGATGAAACAAGTACAGGCATGACTAAAAATGTTCTAGAGTGATCCGGAATTTCTTCTAGATAATTTAGAGAAGGAATCTTTGTTACATTCATCCGCCTAGTATAAATATGATTGGTTAATTCCAAAGCAATTCCTGTCAACATCGGTAAACCAACGACCAAGACGATGACATATAGACTGATATCCTCAACAAATCCAAAACGCTTCATCATAAAGATTACAAAAACAGAGACAGAAACAACAAGCAAGAAGCCGGTTATAAAATAACTGATGCCTTTTATATTCTGTTTCTTTTCTAGATTTTCAGGTGCTTTTTTATTTAATACTTTTGCTTTAAGGAGGGGGTATCCCTTCCCTATAAGATAGGTGCCCACATGATGGGGACAATTAAGGTCATCTCTACCTGCTTTGGCCAGTTCTAGAGCATATTCTGCTATTACGCCTTCTTCAATATGATGTTTAAGAGATAGTTTTACAATAATCCCTCTGTACATACCCTTACTTGCGGAATCCATTTTTTCGTATACACCATCAGGATCATTTATTAGGATACTTTCAAGGCGTGAGAAAGCCTCAAAAAACTTTTCTTCATCGACTTCGCTAATGCCTTTGAGACTCACAATAAGCGCACGAATATCAGACTCCAAGTAGGATTCTAATTTACTTTCTTCAAGAAATACCTTGGAGGGCTTAATTCGCTTATTAGCTGATTTGGATTTGTAGTGATGGGCCACATAACGCTGAATGGATTCTTCCTCAAATGACATGTTCTTTAACTGGTATATGACATGGGCATGAAAAGAGAAGTTTTTTCTGCAGTCCGCATCAACTTCACTAAGAAAGGAAGCAATATCAATAACACCAGGTTGTACCCCAAGCTTTTCCTTAACAAATTTTTCTGCTTTGGCCTTTATCTTAACGATACGCACAACTTCTTCTGCTACTTCTATAATACTTTCTAATAAGCAAAACCCAATCATCTCCGGTAGTACCCACAACTCTTTATCCAGTAAGTGTATCTCTTTCTGATAAGCTTGAAGCATGATGGAAATATTTTCTTCGTTTAAATGCCCACCGGAAATGGCCACCATTTTTTTCGCCACAACATAGATCCTCGGATAGCCATGATACTCTTTTGATCTAAGTATCGGTAGGATCTCATAATTTGTGCCTCGCGTTCTGACCTTTTTTATTTCTCTGTATAACATTTGGTAGTTGTCAAATAACCAACGCGCTGCAGGAATTAAGGCGATTAAATCAGAAGATATTTCAGAAATACTGCTACGTATTTGGTTTAATTTTTTATATGCAATTTGATTATAATCCCCAAGAACAAAATTATAGCGCATCAACTTGACATTTTGGTGATTCTTCGCCAGATCCAACATTTGCTGTTCCCACTCAACCGGTCCAAGTATGTCATCCATCCCAATAGGTTCAATGGGCAAAATAGCCCTCTTTCTTATATGGATGTACCTGATATAAAGAAAAATCATTACACCTATAAGAAGAATTGCAACCAATGCCATATTAAAACCAACCGATCTATTCATTAAAAAACTACTTATTGTTCCTATAATATTTAATACCATTTAAACACTACCTTCCTAATTAAACTTAGCCCTCATAGTCTTATCATAACTATCATTTTCAAGTTAGAACAAAGATGCTACGCTACTACGCATTAACATAACATAGACTTTCCTAGAGAATTAAAAAACATCAATAAAATCATATATATTCATTATACCATTAATGACTGAAAATTACTGGCAATTACCGGTTAATTATCTGTAGAAGGCAGATATTCAGTTTCCGATGTATGATATTATAACAAATAATGGTCTATTTATTATACACTTTATTATATAGACATACATTAGTTAATGTGTTGCATTTACAAATAAATATTTTCAGAAGTTTCAGTTTTTATTCTCTTTCATTAAATACCCGAATCAGAATAAAAAACCGACCTCCAATGACTAGATTTTTAGGTCTAACTTTTGGGGGTCGGTACAAGTACTACGATTCCTTATGATCATTGCATATACTCTATTTTTGTTTTCTTCTTATTCTTATTCGTGTTCCTGAATATATTTAACGGCAAAATCAATTTGTGCAGGCGTTAATGCTTTTTCTAAAGCCAATTTATAATATTTCACTGCAGATTTAACCTCGTTTTTCTGGTAATGGGAATAGCAAACCGCTGCTCCGTAATAGCCAACACCAGAACTTGGAACCATTTCATGGTAAATCAAAAACATATCTATAGCTTCTTCTAATTGCATATTACCATAATACGCCCAAGCTAATGAGGATACATTTGCTGCATCCTTGGGGTCTAATTCATAAACTTTCTCGTAGTATTCAATCGCTTTTAATTTATCCGGTGACAAACTTGCATATATGACAGCCAATCTTTTTGCCGCAAAAATATTTCTTGCATCCATCTCCAATACAGTCAAATAACTTTGCTTGGCTTCATCATATTGATTTGACGCTTCATATATCTTTCCTTGCTCTATTAAGCGAGTAGCATCACCAATTGTTAGTTCTACTGTCTTTGATTCTTGAATCCACTTAACATCGCCACCAAAATACTGTGTAATAAAGCGAAGGGGGACATAGGTTCTGCTGTCTTTTAGTAGAACGGGTACATCCATTGTTTCACTTTTTCCATTCACCAAAATAGAGGCACTTCCCACTTTTAGCTCTAGTTTTGTATCAAGTCTTTCTATGGTAATAGAAGAAGTGGCTCCATTCCAGCCTACAGAAGCGCCAAGTGCTTCTGTAATCCCTCTAAGAGGCACAAGGGTACGATTATATGTCTTGTTGAGATAGGGTTCAGTATCAAAAAACAAAGGCTTATTATTTAATAAAATCGTCATAGGAGATTCATTCAGTATTTTAATAACAACTGCATTGGACAAAAGTCTTCCCGGCGTGGCAATATAGCTTCCGTTATAGTATAAACCACTCGATCCGCCGCCATCCAGATTCATGGCTTCAACCATCCCTAATGATTGTGCAATCTCGCCTAACTGTTTAACTGTAACGCCTGAAACAACAGCCATGCCTAGTTTGTTGTCTGCTGTTACACCAATCAAACTTCTCGTTGCTGCAGAACTTGTAATCTTACCTTCAGTAAAACCTTCAGCACCGGCGTCTGCTTTTAGCTTGCCATTCTTGACCAAAGTTGGTCCTGCACCAACTACAGTTCGGATATGATCATAGTCAAGGCTAACACCGGTATGATTTGCTGTAGTAAAATCATTAGCGTAGTATTCCATGCGATACTCGGCTGTTTTCCCAAGCTCAAACACCTGACTAACCTTCACGTCTTTGGTAAGTACCAAAAAACCATCCGTAGGTATGTGAAAGCTTCCAGTACTTTTCTTTGTGACCACACCTTTGTCCACCTCAATTGAGGTAAAATCATGGCTTGGTCTAGGTCCTGCATACTCCGGCGTGAAAATCATGGTAGCCGCAGGATCGGTATAATAGTGGTTGATATTCCAGGAATACCAGTTATATGGCCATTCCCATTGGCCATTGGTTCCGCCGACAATCTTGATAAATAGAGGGTCAACGCTAACCCTATTGTCACCTGAAATAGCCAGTACCGAACCTGTATTTGCCATATGCAACACTTCTCCATCTACCATAAGGGTGCCTGAAGGTTGCATATCTGCATAGGCGTTAAAAAAAGAACCATTAATGCCGCCAATGGCGGCTCCGTCCGTGTTACTCGCCGATTGAACAATGGAAGACAAGGCATCCGTGGCCCCAATCTTCCCATGGGCTAATACGGAATCAATACGAATCTTATCATCTTTCAAATCAGCCCAAAGAACTGAAATGTTTTTACTGCCACCTGTATAACTGACGCTTCTGCTTTCTTTCCACACACTGGATTGAGCTTGTACGAGCGTTGGAGGCAAGATACTTACTGCAATGAATAGTGCTACGAATAAAATACATATGGATTGTCCCAATTTCATAGTCTTATATTTCCTCTCGTTAGTTATTCAGTCTAATATTTGTATGTTTTTGCTTTTAAAAAGACGTATTTTGAAGCCGCAAATACTCCTCATATATTTTAACACTTTTCATATGTAATTCCTATAGAATCATCCTATAAATCCCATACCAAAGTGGTTTAATCTATTTTTAAGAATCTTGCATTTATGGATACAATAATTGTACTAAGTGACATAAGCCCCGCACCCAGTGCCGGACTAATGAGTATGCCTTGATTATATAACACGCCTGCTGCAAGGGGTAGTGCTATTATATTATATCCAGTGGCCCAAATTAGATTTTGTATCATTTTCTTATAGGTGGCTTTTGAAAGCTTTATAATACTAACCACATCAAGTGGATTGCTCTTTACGAGTATAATATCCGCCGTTTCAATAGCTACATCGGTTCCCGCACCTATTGCAATGCCTAGATCCGCTTTTGCTAGAGAAGGTGCATCATTCACCCCATCGCCTGTCATTGCAACCTTTTTGCCTTGACTTATAAGTTCATCAATTTTTTCTGATTTTTCTTGAGGTAGCACTTCGGATATGACTGTGTCAATTTTTAACGCTTCGCCCACATAAGCCGCTACCCTTTCATTATCACCTGTTAGCATGATTGATTCTATTCCCATTGTTCTTAAAGTTTCTACCGCTTCCTTAGCTGTGGTTCTAACGATGTCGGATAAGGCAATATAACCCATGAGTTTATGATTCTCAAGTACGAAGACAACGGTTTTACCTTGTTGTGCCAGTTCTTCATAATGATCTTCATCAAATTCTATTTTTTCACTTTTCATATGACCAGGACTTACAATCATTATTTTTTTACCATCTATTTCGGCTTCTAAACCCTTACCTGTCAAGTTTTGATAATGACTAACTTCTTTCAAATCTAGATTTCTATTCTTCCCTTCGTTTACAATCCCTTTTGCAATGGGATGCTCTGAATTGGACTCAACAGAATAAGCTAGGGTTAGTAATTCATCTTCTGACCTGTCTATGGCTTTTATATCGGTAATGCCAAACTTACCTTCTGTTAATGTTCCTGTTTTGTCAAATACAACGGCACTTAGTTTTCTAGCATTCTCAAAGGCTCTTCTATTTCTTATGAGTAAACCTTTTTTTGCACCAATACTTGTTGATACTGCTGTTACCAGAGGCGTTGCTAATCCTAGAGCATGGGGACAAGATATTATGATGACTGTTACGGCTCTTTCTATAGCAAAGCTTATATCCTTCCCCAGTGCCATCCAAACGATAAAAGTTGTTGTACCTGCTGTTACTGCTAAATAAAACAACCATTTTGCAGCAATGTCTGCCAATCTTTGGGTCTGTGATTTTGATGCTTGTGCTTCTTTAACCAGTTTCACAACTTGAGATAAAAATGTATCATCTCCGGTTTTACTTACTTTGAACTTTAATATACCTTCTCCATTTATTGAGCCACCAATGATTTCTGCATTCTTTTCTTTTTCAACTGGTACAGATTCACCTGTTATCATGGATTCATCCACCTCTGAATGACCATCATAGACGGTGCCATCTATAGGAATTTTCTCCCCTGGCTTCACTAAAACTTTGTCACCCTCTTCTAATTGACTTACCGAAACCACCTTCGTTTCACCGTCTTCTTGAATAGCATGTGCTTCTTCCGGCATGAGTTTAAGTAGTTCATCCAGTGCTCTTGAGGCTCTCATGACAGACTTCATTTCTATCCAATGCCCTAAAAGCATGACGACAATTAAAGTTGCTAGCTCCCAGAAAAAGTCATTTCCAATGGACATAAAAACAGCAAATGAACTGTATAAATAGGCAACCGTAATTGCAAAGGCAATAAGTGTCATCATACCTGGTTCTTTTTCTTTGATCTCATCTTTGGCACCTTGGAAAAAAGGTTTACCACCATAAATAGTTATAATCGTAGAAAGAGTGAACAATATATAGATGTCACCTGAGAATCTCCAATCGACACCCATAAACATTTGTATCATAGGTGATAAAATTAAAATGGGCACCATGAGTACAAGGGAAGCAAAAAACCTTCTCTTAAAGTCTTCCGCCATCATTGCATGATGGTCTTGATGTTGATCTTGATGTTGGTCATTATGTGTTCCATGATTGTGTTCCTCGTGGGTATGTTCCTCATGGGTATTATTTTCTTTCATTTTTCTTACTCCTTTTCAAACAGTTGAACTAATAACAAGTAATCCAACACTTACAATTCTTCTATTATATTTTACTAGAATTCCAGTCACCTTATTTAAATTCTAACATTTAACACAATGGGGTTCAACAAAACAATTTTTTAGGGAAGCGTGACTGCGTTTCGTTTTGAGCTAATTTAGTATCTATGGTATAATAAATGATATCATTGATATTCATTATCAATATAGACTGTGGCAATCACGATTTATTTGAGATTAGGAGATGGATTTATGAGTATCGTTTTTGATTCAAAACTTGAAATAATTGAATCCTACTATATCATAAGAATTCCTTTGACTTCTAGTGAAAAGCTCCCTTCCCGAGGCATGGTCATGATTAAGGGCATTCTTAATGGGGTAGCTTTTCATACACCAGTAGAACCGGACGGTAGAGGCAGTCATTGGTTTAAATTAGATGAAAACTTTATCAAAGATGTGGAAGTATCCGTTGGTGACACTATTTCTTTAAATATTGAGCCGGTCAATGACTGGAATGAACCTGATATGCCTGAGGATTTTATGATAGCCATTCATAAAGCAGGCCTAATAGACCGTTGGAAGGAGATTACGCCCAAAGCAAAATGGGATTGGTTGCGCTTTATTCGTTCAACGAAGAACCCCTCGACCCATCAAAGAAGAATTGAGTTAGCATGCTCTAAATTGCAAAAAGGAGATACAAGACCCTGCTGTTTTGACAGAAGCCGTTGTACCATTATGGATGTATCCAAATCCGGCATATTACTGGATTAATCATTATTATTAGAACTGCATTTTAAGTTACATTTTTGTTGGCACTAGTTGCAAATAATTGAACTCTCTTAAAATTATAAAAGCATTATTAATCTGAAAAGGTTTAACCTCATTCCCGACTAATAATGCTCTTTTTAGTGATTAATTATCTAGTTATGTTCATAATCTTCAATTGCTACTTATTATAAAATATCTACTATCGTGCCAACCATCCACCATCAACAGCAATGGTATAACCATTCACATAAGAAGATGCTTCAGAATTTCAAGTCCAGGGAAAAACATACTGTTTTTCTGTAAATCCAATCAGTGGATCCATGTTTAAACCATCATCCATTGCGTATGTATGGGATTTGATTTTATCAGCCGTTCCCAGAATTCCTTCAAGTTTTTCATCATCAACCACGTCATTAATTGCTACGGTATTGTCGTTATATACAAAAGCCAACTCTTTTAGAATAGCATTACCTTCCTTATCCGTTGTATCTTGTTCAACCACTCCGGCGTCGGCACCTAAAATAAATAAGTTATTTAAAATTTTCATTATTATCTCCGTCACTCATAGTATTTGCCTTGTGGTGATCATGGTTACTGGTTACTACTTATCCTGTTCTCTTCTGCCGTATAAACCTTTTGATTTTGTTTTATTCGAATACATCGCTTTATCCGCTTCACTAAATATTGAATATATACTCTTAATGCCATTTTTGTTATATAGAGCATATCCATATGCCAGTCTTAACTTTATTTCTCTATTCTCGTTAATATTATTTAATAACACATCAAACTTGGTTAAGGCTTCGTCAACCATTTTTTTTGAACCCTCTTTACAAATAACACAAAACTCATCGCCACCAATTCTGTAGGGCGTTCCAATACCCATAAAGCTTTCTTTTATGATACTTGCTGCTTCAAAAATCAACTCATCTCCATACTTGTGCCCATACCTATCATTGGTAATCTTCAAGTCATTGATATCAAAGATAACGATTGTTGCATTGTTATTGCCATTCGTATATTGTTGCATCTCCTCTTCAAAAGATGCTCTATTTTTTATTTTGGTCTGAACATCATATCTGAATTGTATCTCTAGTAAAAAGATATAAAATAACAATAAAGATATTGATGTACAACTCCAAATGAGTAGAAGATCTCTAAACAATATCTGAATAATGATGCCTATTACGGGTAAGAAAAAAATACTAATGATAACCTTCTTATCACCTAATTTGTATTCCATGCTATTTTTAGTTACAGCAATTAGAAATAGTACATAATAGAACATGCTAATAACCG
This sequence comes from Petrocella sp. FN5, assembly GCF_029210395.1. GTDB lineage: Bacteria > Bacillota > Clostridia > Lachnospirales > Vallitaleaceae > Petrocella. The sequence goes on from NZ_JARGDP010000040.1 coordinate 15,856, forward strand.
TTGGCAATAAAAATAGATTACCTCGCGTATATTGACTTTGTGCATCGACTAAAAAAACCAAGCCTGTATTAAAACTTAGAATGCAAATAACGGCATTAAGATATAAAGGTAATGTTAAAAAGAAGGTATGTAATTTATTATTTTCATATCTAAATAGTAGTAGTAAGAAAAAAGGAACTACAGGGCTTAAAGAAAACCCTAAGACGTTAATTAAACGATGAGGCATCATAAGATTACTATTGCCTGAGTATTCAATATAGATCGTCACAATTTCCAAAAGTAATAAGGTAATTGTTGTCACGACTGCATACCTATACACTCTATTTTTTTCATCACTTATAATAACATTACGCTTAGCTAGATTCATCAGAAATAAAAGCGCAATAATTGCAAGCAAATCCGTACTGATTAGAGTTATCATATTCGTTTTTCCACTTCTATTTTATTCTTGATTCATTTTATGATTCAAAATGTTACATTCTCGACTCATATACTTAAATATAAAATAAGCCCTATAATATTTCAACAACATTTGGCATACTCGATTAGGCCTTCCTATGAATAATATTCTTATACTTAAAGCACAAACCATCCTTTTCAAGAAAAGAAGCTTCGCTTCGTTATGAGCTATGCTCATATTTCTGAACGGTTCGAAAGGAACGTTCCTTGATAGTTAATGCGATGCTTCAACGCATTAACATAGCATAGACTTTCTTTGAGAAGAACAAAAAGGATGGTTGTGCTTAGATTTATATGTTTACATGGTATATCTTTTCATCACTTAATTACCAATCAAATCTTCAAAACGATACAAGGGTTCATCAAGTGAAATATTACCTATTGTCTCAATAACTTGACCCTCAACCAATATCTGCACCCTACCAATCTCAGGGAATTCTGTCAATGTGTTTACAATAGAACTAAGGGTCATAAGTTCACCGGCACTTCCACCTGAATGGTTGTCCACAAAATCCTTTGAGAAGTCAACAGTACATAGCCCATTCTCCAGATTGATACTAAGAAGCCTTGTTCCTTCAGGTATGGATGAGGACAAGGTGGTGCTGTTTGTACCTTCAATCAAGCCTAAGACAGCTGCTTTTGCGATCTCATTATCATAAACTGTTAATGTCCTTACTTCTTTCCATACTTTTTGTGCATCCTGATCAGGAAAATACAAGGTCACTTCATTTTGTGTTATGTTCATAGCATTGGATAAAAAGTAACCCGCTGTAAAAGGCTCATCTCCCAGTTCAAATAACTTTTCAAAAGATACGACCCCAACTTTTTCACGTATAACACGTTGTTCGTAGTAGTCACTAGCTTGTTGCTTATGCAGAACTGTGTATTCTTTAACACCTGTATCTTTTAGCTCAACTTTTGTAATTTGGCCGTTGATTGTCTGCAAGACGCCGTCTTCATCACGGACCATCTCAGTCCAATATGTTCCAATGACAAGTGGTGTCTGAATCAAGGTAAGCTGATTATACTTAGAGTCCATCATGACTTCTTCTGTTTTTGCCTGTATAAGGCTATTGCCCTCAATTGTGTAACTCAGTTCTATGGAAAAATCTTTTGTGCTTTCACCATCGGACATATCATCTACCATACCACTGATCATATACATGCGTTTTGCTGGTTCACTCAAAATCGAAATCAGTTGTGCCTTATGACCATATTCTGCAAATCCTTCGTATTTCCACTCATATCCAACACTACTTGGTAATAATTCTGACAACACATCGACTTGATAGATAGGTTCATTAATGCTTGCCACTTTTGTTAAAGCATTCCACCCCACTTCTTTTCCAAACAACTCTGTGACTGCGCGAAGAGGTATATAGGTCGTACCATCGACAACAAAATTATCTGTGGAAACCGGGATACTGTCCACTTCTACCGTTACAGTGTTTCTATAAACTTTTATCAGCTCACTTAAATCATTCCCCATTAGTGTTCCAGATAAAAACGTTAGAGACAGTAAAACAGTAAACATAGCTATCCCTGATTTTTGTGCTAGAGTTATCCGTTTGTTTTTCATAGCATTCACTCCTTTTCTATTAAAGTTGTAAAGTTATTATGATTTTTATTGCTCAGCTGAAACGTTATCCACAAAAAGAACGTTATATTATGTATTATATACTTTGTTTGGCACTTTTAATAGTTAACGTGCTTATTTTTACTTTCATCATACCTTTCTAACTTATTACATCGTATCTTATATTAAACATTAAACGCACTAAAGGGATACTTTATTTCTAAGTATCCCTTTACAATAAAAACGCTACATCTCATACTCTACTTCAAGATAATTTTCTGATGCCTTATTTGCTTGTTTTTCAGCATGCTTTTCTTTCACCTTGGATTTCTTACCTTCAAATAACGAATACATCGCTGGTATTACACCTAAGGTCAAAACAGTGGCCATACATAATCCTGATATTAGAGCAACACCCATGGGTGCAAAAAATGGGTCTGAAAGTGTAATCGGTAAGATTCCACCGGCTGTTGTTATGGTGGTTGCCATAACCGGAATGAATCTTGTGACACCTGTTTCTGCTATGGCTTCATTCATCTCATAACCTTCACTACGAAGATAATTGATATAATCCAAGAAGACAATGGCATCGTTAACAGCTATACCCACCAGGGCAACAACCCCGATAAAAGCAACAAATCCAAAATTATTACCGGTAATCAGTAACCCTAACATGACCCCAATAATTGAAAGCGGCACGGTAAATAGGATAATAAAAGGCTGAGATAGGGAGTTAAACTGTACCGCTAAAATGATGTAGACCAATAAAGCAGCCATCACCATATTAAGCATCATCTCACCAAAGGAGTCGCCCATGGCTTCCATCTCTCCTCCAAAGCTCATGGATACACCTTCAATAAAGGTATACTCTTTAGCTGCTTCTTGGAATGCAGCTGTGGCTTCTGCGGCAGTCCATTTGTCCACATCAATATTGGCCGCTACATGAACAATTCTTTTTCCATCTTCATGAGAGATCGATTGAACGCTTTTTGTTTCAATGATTTCTGCTACCTGTGAAAAAGGTATTGCAACACCACTTCGATTATAAAAGGTTAGCTTTTCTAGATCATAGATTGTCTCAAGTTTCTGTTTGCTTGTTCTAATAACAATATCGATATCATCCTGATTATCTCTAAAAGTCGTAGCGACAATACCGTTAATAGAACTTCTTAAAGATAATGCAATGGATCTCTCATCCAGCCCCAGTGCCGCAGCCTTGTCTGAATCCACTTTCACTTCCAGTTCAGGGAAATCTTCTCCAAAGCTGGTTTGTGGATCCCGGATACCCTCTATGGAAGCTAATATATTTTTGATATCCCTTGCTGTGGTTTCTAAGTCTTCTAGATTATCACCCTTTAACTTAACATAAACAGGGCTACCACTTGGAGGACCTGACTCCAGTTCTCTAATATCAATGTCTGCGCCGGGAATGAGTCGAACAGCTTGACGTATAGAGCCAACGATTTGACTGCTTGTTCTTTCTCTTTCTTTATAATCTACTAGATTGATTTCAATGGATGACTGGATTGGATTGTCACCGCCAGTGGTATCTAAATCACTAAATATACTCAAACCACCTGTTCCGATATAGCTTACGAAGGTATCTATTTCTGGTATATCTAATATGATTTCTTCAACTTGCTTTGTTATTGCTTTTGTTTGCTGGATCGTGGAACCGCTGGGTGTTTTTATAGATATTGAAAACTGGGGCATATCCTCGCCGCCGAACATCTCAACGGATAAGATGCCGGTAAAGGGCATGCTTACACATAGGATAAATAATAATCCAACTGAACCAATAAGCATTAATTTTCGGTGTGTTTTGGCGATTATATACTCTAAACCCTTTGAATAGGTTTTAATGATGATATGATCTGTATGTGATACTTTCGGCGCAAATTGCTTGATTGCCATGCCCCCACCAAAGAGAATGGCCCCTACATAGGATAATGCTGTAAAAGATTTAAACAATGGTTGCTCAAAATCAGCAAATGCAAGCAGAGATAATAGGATAATGACGACGGTGGACAACACTTTTAAGATGAACGCCGAGCGCTGACTCATTTCCTTCTGCCCACCTCTTAGAAGAATTGCACAGATTGAAGGTGTAATCGTAATCGCCATGAAGAAAGAACAACTGAGTGTAATAATAATGGTCATAGGTATTGATCTTATAAAATCACCCATAATGCCTGAGGTAAATAACATGGGTAAAAATGCAGCAACTGTTGTCAAAGTAGATGCCAATATCGCTGGCGCTATTTGGTTCGTTGCTACTAAAGAAGCAATATCTGCCCTGAGGCCTTTTTTTCTTAAGCGGTCAATGTTTTCCATAACCACAATAGCGTTGTCCACCAACATACCCACGGCCAACACGAGAGAAAACATAGTAATCTCATTTAATGTATTACCTGTTAGTTTTAAGAATCCAAAGGATGCAAGTAATGACATTGGAATGACAAAGGATACAATAAGAGCTTCTCTCAATCCGATAAATAAGAAGAGCACAATGACGACAAGGAATAATCCCGAGATTGCATTATTGGTAACGGATCCAAGCTGTTGATCCACATAATCGGCTTTATCCGCAATTAACGTTAGCTCAAACCCTGTAGGGACAAGCAGTTCTTCTTTTTCTTCTAATATTTTCTCAATCTCTTCTTTAATACGCACTTCATCTGAACTGTCTTTTCTAAGCACAGCAAGAACCACTGTATTTTTACCTGTTAAGTCATCAATCGTGGTTGCATTTCCGTTATACTCATGAATAAACACTTTTCTATCTTCAAAAGTATCTTCAATTGTAGCAATGTTTTTTAAGATAATGTTACTATCCGGATTGGATCTGACGATTACATTTTCAATGTCCTCAATCGATTCAAATTTTCCAGAGGTCCTAAGGCTATATTCTTTTTCGTTTAATTCTACTTTACCTGCAGGAAAACTCACGTTAGAGGCAGCTAAAGCATGATGAATATCATCCATTGAGAGGCTATAAATTGATAGCTTCTGAGGATCAATGGTAATCTGTATTTCTCTATCGATATCACCAGCTAGGACAACTTCCTTCACACCATAACTGAGTTCCATCTCTTTCTGAAGTTTTTTCGCATGGTCTTGTAATGTAAGAAGGTCTTCTTTGGTGGTTAATGCATATATAAGCACCGGACTTTGACCGGTCTTCATATCATAGACTTCCGGTGTATTAGCATCACTTGGTAACAAAGCGCTAATACCTGATAGCTTTTCTTTGGCCTCGCGTACTTTTTCATCTACGTCTTCACCGGTTTCAAATTCTAGAAATACAATTGAGTTACCTATTCCAGAACTAGAAGTTATGTTCTTGACGCCCTCAATTTCTTCCAATCTTCTTTCAATTGGTTCTGTTACAAGTGTTTCGACTTCCTCGGGAGATGCGCCAATATACATCGTCTGTACATAGGCAAAGGGTATCGTAACCTTAGGTTGTGCTTCTCGCTGTAATGACATATAGTTTCCGGACCCCCAGATGACCAGTGCAATAATAATCAAAAAGGTTATTCGAAAACGTTTGATAAAGATTCCAGCCCATTTCCCAAGGGGATTCTTTTTTAAGGATAATTCAGGTATTGCTTTTCTATCTGTATTCACGATTACTCCCCCTACTCAACAATTGTTACTTTTTCTTGATCACTCACATATTCTTTACCCGATACAATCAACAAATCTCCGGCCTTAAGACCTTCCATGATTTCTACTTCTTTACCATTATCTAGGCCAAGCTTCACAGGTCGAACATGGGTCATATCATTTTCTACAACGTATGCATACCAAGTGTCTTCTATGCGTTCCAGATGACTACGGTTTACAACAATGATATCATTTACTTGATTTTTAATGATACGTACCTCAGCAAACATACCCGGCTTTATTTGATGGTTAGCATTACTCACCTCTACTTTAACAGGGTAAGTAAAGTCCATGTCATTAGGAATAGGGCTTATCTCAGTGATTTTTCCAGTGTACTCTTCTCCTGAAATGGATTGAATCGTAACATAAACCACATCGCCAATCGTCAGCACATTTATCAAATCATCCGTAACATTTATAGGGATTATAATCGTATCCATACCAATAACGCTATACGCCGGAAAACTAGAATTATATATCTCTCCTGTCTCAATGTTTTTGGTAGCAATGATACCACTTATAGGACTTGATACATTGAGATCGGATAGGGTTTCTTTGGCGTTGTTATATTGGACAACCAATGCATCTCTTGAAGCGATGGCTTGCTGCAATCCGTTTTTCGCGAGCTCAGTACGCTCATATAATTGTTTTCCTGTTAATAAATCATAGCTTTGTCGAACCGTGTCATAGGCATTTTTCGCTTGTAGATAGGCTTGCTCCATGCCGTCATACTCGCTTTTTGAGACTGCGCCGGATGTATATAAAGTCTGGGTATTATCAAAGTTAATTTTCGCGTTATCATAGGTAAGTTTGGCACTGTTTAAAGAGGATTTCACTTGATTGAGTTGGCTCTCCTGCTGACTCCCCGAAGTGATATTCACGTTTAATTTTGCTGAATTTACAGCTGCCTCTGCTGAATTCATCTGACTTGCTAAGGATTCAACGGTATGTCTCATATCGGTTTCGTTGAAGGTAAATAAGATATCGCCTTGTGAAACGCTTTCTCCAACACTGAAATATATCGCATTGATTTCACCGGGGAATTTGCCCATGATATCAATTTCCTTAACCGGTTTAACCTGACCGGTAAAAACTGATTCTTCTCTCATATTACCGGTTACGATTGTTGATACTTTTACAGGGGTATACGTTTCACCTTCAGCGCCTATTACTTCCGATTCGCCTTGACAGCCCGTAAATATTATTGTGGATATAAGCAATACTGTTATTACTAAACTATACTTTTTCATACTGTGGTTGTTCCTCCTCAAATGGTCTATATGAATACATTTATTGAATTAATCTTTTATTCAAACAATTATAGCATTGCTAGTGTGATAGAAGTATTAGATAATTATTAGATATTGATTAAAGCTAGAATTTACTGCTATTTTATAACGAGGCTTAATACGTTATGAATTCGTCTCAAAATATTAACCTGTTAACAAAAAAGTCCTACTCAACAAGAGAAGGACTTTTTTTAGAATTTTGTATCTTCAATGCTATTATTCAGATTTTGTACCAGTGATAATATTTTTCCCTTTTTTAAGTTGATCTTCATATGCTTTTTTCATCATGGTTATAATTTCATTATTATCAATTTTCTTTCCTTCATATAACCGAACGGCAATCTTGTTCATAACTTCAATATAAGCATAGCCAAGAGCAGCCGTTAAGATTGCAGCTGTTGTTCCACTAATCACGCCGCCAACAGCAGTCCCAACACCTGGTATAAACTTGACAACATTTGCAACTATGGTTCTACCAAGTGCAGTAGCACCACCGACACCTCCAATTGCAGTGATTATTGATGTGATGAGCGTTTTTTCAACATTAATACCAAATATAACCGTCAAATGCGCAATCATAGCAATCTGGCTTGGCACTAGGATTGTTGCATCCGCAAAGGGAATAGGGGTGAATCCGGTAACGAAATTCGTCGATACATAGGGTAATACAGCTAATCTTGCAGCCACTACCTTCTTCTCAAGATTAACTTTTTGAGCATTGATAAAGGCTTTTTTAGCTGCTTCATCTAAACAATTATAGGTTACATCGACAAGTTGTGTAAGGCCAAATGGTGGTATTATAATATCTTCACTGATGACGATTTCTTCAGCCAGTGTGGGCACAACATTAATAACCGGCAAATTCAGATTTCTTATATAGCTTTCAAATGCCTTATATTGTAGACCCATACACTGGGTCATAACTATAATTACAGGTAGCTTTTTAGAAAACTCATGAATCCACTCCACTTCAAAGTCTTCAATTCTATTGGAACTTGAATTAATACAGTACCATGCCACGTGAATATAATCTTTTTCATTCTGGCTCAGTAAAGTTTGATCTATCTGTCCAACGATTTCTTTTTTTATTTCTTCTTGTACTTCCGAATCCAACTCAAGTCCTTTTGTGTCATAGATGGTAAGAGGAACGCCTTTTTTCGTGATTTTGCTAATGTGTTGCGTCACCGGTTTACCTATTCCGGTTTCAACCAGCTTTTCTCTAAAAACATTATTAATGAGCGTGCTTTTTCCAACCCCGGTCTTGCCAATAATCATTATATTTGCAGTAGACATAGACTCAACTTCCTCATTGTATTTATTCATAAACATGTCAAACCAATTTTCACTCATGCTATTCATTCCTTTTATCCATTTTAGATTGTAATTTTCTACTTAATGCATCGCCAAACTTAAAAGCCGCTATCAAAATAATAATTGATACAAGCAATTGATTTAAAAAATTAGATTTACTTTTATTCTTATGCATAATACCCTCCAATTAACAAACT
>NZ_JARGDP010000041.1 GCF_029210395.1 Petrocella sp. FN5
TAATTAAATTATCGGTACCAATAAGACGCCATAATTTTTTATCATCCATATTACCAGCTGAAGCTATATTTGAGATTAAACCAAATACCTGACGATCTTCAACATCTTCTAATGGTGAAAAAACTCGGTTAGGATCCATATTGGACTTTATCAAAGCGCCTTCTATTAAATCTTCACCCAGCATTTTTTTACATGTTTTTAACCACGTGGAAACAACGGTACCTTTCATATCAATCACCTCTATATAGTATAGTCATTCCATTCCATACCGGTTAAGCTGTCAAAACTAAGCCTTTCAAAGTATACCGATCTTAGTTGACACCTTAATCATTCATATAATAGCATTATTTCTTCTACTTCTCAAGAAGTATTATCAACCGATATTAAATAGTTGCTATTTTGCTACATTTGTTTTACTATGAAACTATGAAAGGAGTTGTTACTCTTATGAAAGAAATTGTTTTTGCAGGTGGTTGTTTTTGGGGTGTTGAAGCCTATTTTAAGCTCATAGATGGTGTTATATCATCTACAGTTGGTTATGCTAACGGTCACACCACCAACCCAACCTATGAAGAAGTTTGCTCAAAAAAAACCGGCCATACAGAAGCTTGCTATTTGTCCTATGATGAAAATAAAATAAGCCTTATTGAGCTGCTTAAAGCTTATTGGGCTATTGTAGATCCAACTGTTCTCAATCGCCAAGGCCCGGATGTTGGTGAGCAGTACCGAACAGGCATTTATTTCATTGATTCTGAAGACTTAGACATTATTAATGCCTCAAAACTTGAAGAACAAAAAAAATATTCTGCACCGATTGTCACAGAAATACAGCCCCTTATCAAGTTTTGGAATGCAGAGGCTTATCATCAAGACTACTTAGAGAAAAATCCTTATGGCTATTGCCATATTCCCTTAGATGAACTTCGCAGAAAAATGAATAAATCCTAGTCAATATGCTTAAATGTCATTCTAGAAAAAAAGCAACTAAAGATATCTATCTTTAGTTGCTCAAGCATCACATTATAAGTCGTCTCATGGTAATGGGGCGATTTTTTATGCTACTTCTACAGGTGTATTATCTTTTATTTTAAACAAGATAATACCTGGTGCTATAATGGCAAACACGATGGAGAGAATTAGGTATAATGTCGCGCTTTCCGCTGCATACATCTTATAAAGCTTAAAGATTACCATAAAGGACAATACCATGTAAGCCAAACTAATCAGTGTACCAATTAATGGAATAGCACCTAGTACAACTGTTGCTGCAAATCCGATCAATAAAATCATCTCTGCTTTTTCATATTTGTTGGCACCAAACTCTATTGTTCTTACAAGCTTGCCAAGGATATAGATGTTTCCGACAGGTACCCATGCTAACCAAGGATTTTCAATGCCTTGGTTCTGTGCCATTTTCATAAGACCCATTGCCATCAATACATAATTAGCAATACCAATCAAAAAGAATAAAAATATAAAACCACCAAATAATGCTAAAATTGCGCCTCCGTCATTATACATATCATTTCTCCCTTTTCTTTCTGCTTTTCTACTCTATTATTAGTTTCACAAAATGGTTATAGAGTCAAAACCAAGTTCTTTAAGTTCAACTATATTGTTTTGAAACCTTCACCATAAAATACTATAATTATATTTTAGTATTTTAATGATTATTTGTCAATGCCAACCTTATTTACAGCAGATGCTTGACTAATGATTCAAAATGCCTACCTCGTGATTCAAAATTCTTATATACACCATAGGAAGCGGCTGCCGGTGACAGTAGACATATACTGTCTTTGACTGTAATCCTCATGCCCATAGCAACCGCTTCTTCCATATCCTTGGCCAAAAAAAGTCGGTCCGGGTGTTTTAATCTGCTATATTGCTGGTGGCCTGTTGTCGGTAGCAGTATGACTTTTATTTTCTCATTATTATTGATATAATCCACTAGACACCCATAATCTACCCCTCTGTCCATACCGCCAATAATAACTGAATCCACATTTCCCAATGCTTTAACGGCTGCAATGGTAGCCTGAGGTATTGTTGAGATGGAATCATTATAGAAATCTACGCCATTGACACGTGCCACGAAAGCCAATCTGTGAGGTAGTCCTGGGAATGTCTCAATGACCTTTTCTCTTGTTTTTGATTGATTATAACCTAATAATAAGGTTATATATACAGCCACACCAATATTGATTAGGTTGTGATCGCCCAATAGATGTCTTTTTAAGTTCTGATCTAAGTGGACTGTATTAAAATCACCTATCAAATCTATACCTCTTGGGGTCACGATTAAGCCGGCTCTTCCAGCTTCATCCTTTGTAATGGGAATAAGCTTACCTTTGTACCCATCCAGTCTTTTTGGTATTTCTTCATCCAAAGCGCTATAAATCAGCGTATCTTCTTCACATTGATACCTTCCAATGTTCATTTTTGCTTCTGCATAGTGATCATAAGACGCATAGTGATCCAAATGCTCTTGGAATATATTAAGTATGATACCATACTTAGGTGATACACGAACCGTTTCCAGTTGATGTGAGGACAGTTCATAGACAAAAAAAGTGGAGGGATCTTTTTCCAGAACATAGTCAAAAGGCGGTTTTCCAATGTTGCCAATTAACTCAACATTCATACCTTCTCCTTTAAGAAGCTCATAAATAAGCGTAGAAACTGTACTTTTACCTTTTGTCCCTGTAATACCTACTATACGGTCTTTATATACTTTGATAAATTCATTGCTTTGAGACGTTACCTTATCAAGCTCTATTAAGCCTTTTATATGCATTAAAGGTATACCCGGACTTTTAAAAACCAAATCAACATCTTTGTCAAAATCTAAATACCGTTCTTTTGGATAAAAATAGATCGATGTATCTATTTCTTGAACTTGGTTATCCGGTTGAGCAATGTTCTGATCCATAATCTGTATAAGGCATTTATCAGTAATGGAATTGATGAAACGATAAGTTGAAATGCCTTCTTTTCCAAAGCCTAAAATCACAATTTTTTTATTATCAAATTGGTCCTTCCAATATGTTATCATAACTTTTCCTCAAGCAATCCCAAATAGTGATCTGGTATATCCTTTTCTTCTTCAAACTTACTCGGTGGATTAATCGTGTCTAGGGGTATGATTTGTTCAAAAGCTTTGACCAGACTTGGTTTTGGTTTGCTCTTTTCTTCAAGTTCTTCAATGATACGTTTCATAGACCAACGAATCTCATCGATGGTACCCACACATTCAAAAGGTTTAACCTCTTTGACACCAATGAGTTCAAGAAATATAGGTTCCAAGTCTATGTTATCCAATAAATTATACCCGAAGATCCGTATCAGAGCTTCTTCTGACATATAGGGCGCTAAAATCGTATAAACAAATAGGCATTTGGAGCAGTGACCACACCAACTGTTATCCTTCTTACCTCGGTTACAACTTCTAAAAACCTCGTGATAAGCTTCGTGTTTAGCAAATCTTTCTGCTATGTCTATTTCATACAGGGGTCTGAGTAAACTAAAGTAGTGCATGTCTCGAATCAAGTATCGGTTCACGTACTCATTAAAATCTTTTTCAAATTCATAGCTCTTAGAATATTGGTGGTTAAAGCTGGCACCAAGAACCGTTGATTCATTGGCGCTGCGTTCATTAGATAGAGGTATATAGCGTTTACCGACTAAGGCTGCTCCAAGTACCGCTATAAAACCTAGTATGGCTGAAAAGGGTACATGGCCGTTAAGAAAGCCTGCATCATTCATCTTTAGTATTTTCTTATCGATATAGCGTTTGGCCAAAAGATAATTCTCATACCCAGCAACATGAATACAATCAATGGCTGCCTGTGGTGGGCTCATGACAAAACATAGATTGTCCTCTTTCATGCCTTTAAGTAGCTCCAAGGTCACCACAGAATCCTTCCCACCACCAACCGGAATTAGGTTCCCGGACAAATCCAAATCCATCTCTTCAAAAATACTTGGCCATTTATGGTCACAAGTAAAATGGACCAAATTAGATTCGGTCACTTCTTCTGACATCCCATTTAGGTAAATTAGTTCTCCTAGTCCGTGATAGAATAATTTTTGCCACCATTTATTCTGCTCAACATCTATGGTACCACATGCAATCACATAGGATTTGGGACATACGCTCTTATAGTAATTAATCCCCTCAATCAAACCTATGGAGAATATGAGGGCGTCTAATTTATTTAACTGCTCAAGATTCAGTTGCGCGTCTAACGCGTGGATCAGTTCATAACTGACACGATGAAAAAAAGTTATAGGTGTTTGGTTGTCACCTTCTAACCTGTATTGAAAATTCAGCATCAACTTTTGATCTATTGTTTCCACCTGATAATTTTCATATACAAACTTATCATATTCTGCTGATAATCTATGGTATTGCTCCAAGCTCATAATAATCCCTCCGATATCCACCAAGGCCCTTTAGGACCTCTTTGGTGTCCTTGAAATTATAACAAATATTCCTGAAGAGCACAATAATAAGCATGATTTGGGTCGCGTTATATGCTAAAAGCCAATCCTTTTTGGATGCTGACTACTTATTTGTATTATATCTAAATTCGTCGGCTAAAAACCCCTCCAGGAACTTTATCCTCTACACATCTGGTTTTACTTTTTCTTAAGTCTTCTTAACAAATGTAAATCAAATGATAATAAACCATAAACACTAATCGTGGAAATGTATTAGGCTCGCTACTACAAAATCATAAGCAATAATACAACAAATAATAATAATCCAATAAATAGAAACTGTTTTTTATCTTTTTCATTGTCAGTATGAACTACTGGATAGAAGAATACATAGATTATTATTAGTATTATCAAATAAATGAAAACTGAAATTAGTGAATTGATTTTTCTATTATCGATAATACTGTAATTCAATAAATTTGAAACAATTGTAAAAACAGATAAAGTTATTATAATTAGTGACTTTTTTTTCATATTTTTTTGCATGATATAGTTAGCCAATACCATACTCTCCTTTCATTTTATTCTGTATTAGACGTTTGTAAAACTCTATAAACAGCAAAATCTCCTAATATCTATGCATAGGGTCAAAAGGCTAAATGCTTACTTATCTAACGTAATACTATATTCAAGTCGGTAATGTTACCAAGAAATGGTTTTCAATAAGATCTATTCACAAATTAATGAATAATCTCGTTCTAAGATAACATATTAGCCTCACTGATTCAATCTATACCATAGAACTATTATTACCAGTGACATGTAACTTGTCCAAATATGAAACCATGTAACTACTCAAATAGTTCATTCCCTTTATATTTTGCCATAAACCTTTACCTAAAAAGCCATATGTGTTAACCTTTTTTACGGAGTGTATTTAATTTAATTCAAGGAGGATTCAAAATGAAATTATTGAAAAAAGCAATTTCACTGCTACTACTAACTTCAATCATTACCTCAGTATATTCTGTACCAATAAGCGCCTCTGAATCTGTTAACAAAGAATTATCTGAAGCAAATATAATTGAAAAAATAATTAGAGTTAACGGACTTACCAGAGACGAGGCTAATATCGTTAGAGAATCACTTGAGTCAAAAATCGCCACATTATCTAAAGATGAATTTAAAAATCTTCAAGACTCAATGAAGACATTCGAGGCAGATTATCTGAAAAAGAAAAATAGTGACCTTGACAACGATGTAACTATTTCAACAAATCTGATTGCCCCTAGAAGTTCTGGCGTAATAATAATGAAAGTCTATGTTGGAAATATTGCGCCAATAACAGGTTATATGTTTATGGCCAATGCTCAAGGAGTCCAATTTATAGATGACCTAATAGGAGCAGGCGCTGGGCTTGCATCAATAGGTGGCACTTTCTTAATGATGTCATCAATATTGAAGCCTACGAGCGCATTGGCAGCCGCTGTTGGTGGTTGGTTAGTATTTAATATTCACTTTATGAAAGCTCAGATAACCTATGGCAGCACTTATGCAATAGCTTACATTTAAAACCTAGCATTCACTCCAAAGCTGGCTTCATGCCAGCTTTAAAATATTATAGATATATGATGTATTTTTCACAAAAATCACCTATATTTCTAAGGCTATTTAATTAAATAGGTATACATTAAAGGACTAATAACTATAGAATAAACAAATTATCTCATTAAATCTATTAAGTCATAGAATCTAAATACCTTATTTTTCTTTTTATCGTCTGGGTATACCCTTCCTGATTCAACGAGTATCTGTGTATATCTCTTAGCCGTGTTATAGCTAACACCCATTTCTAGTTGAATATACTTGATCGTGAAAAATGGTTTTTTGAAAATTGCATGAACTATATTACCATTTATATTATTTGCATTCATATACTTAATAAGCTCTATATGAAGTTTTTCAATAGCTTCTAATTTTTCAATGTAGTTATCTGCTTGTCTGATGGATGATTCAATGAAATATATGATCCATTCTTTCCATTTTGGATGATCATTTCTCAATCCATTTAATAACCCGTAATATTTGAATTTGCTTTTTTCTAATTCTTCACTAATAAAAAAGGTTGGGCTTGTTAGAATATTATTGCTAATCAAATAAAGAATTATAAGAATCCTACCTAATCTTCCGTTGCCCTCTAAATAGGGATGGATCGTTTCAAATTGTGCATGAACGATTGCCGCTCTTGCAATGTAACCTAAATCATCATCAAATTCATTGTTGATGTATTTTTCTAGATTTGAAATGAATCCACCAATTTTCTGAGGTTCAGGTGGAATATATAAAGCATCTTCTATTCTATTTGTTGGTCCGATAAAGTTCTGTATTCTTCTATATTCTCCAAGACTTCTATTTTGACCTCTCGAATTATCGAGAATGATTTTATGAAGCTCATGAAACAAACGGGTACATATTGGTATTGTTGAAAGCTTTCTAAAACCGATATCTATCGCTCTAAAATAATTATTTACTTCTTGAACATCTTCGTTCTTTTTACCACTTACTTCTGATTCTATAACATCAAAAAATGTTGCTTGGGTGCCTTCAATCTTAGTTGATTGAATTGATTCATCTAGTGAAAAAAGCATCAATATTTCATTCTTAATAATTGAACGTTCCAGCATAGAATTAAACCGTTCAAGTTTTGCTCTTGCATCCGATTCTTTTTTTAAGATTTCAATAATATCACTGCTGCTTAAGTTAAGAGGTAGTTCCTTAGGTTCAAATGGTTTTTTCATAATATCACTCCTATTGAATATATAGTAACATAAAGAGTTTTATATTTCAATAATATATATTATTTGAAATATAAATTATGTTCTTGACCTTTCTCAACAACATAAAAAAGCTAGAACAACATGTTGCCATGTTAGCTCTAACTTTTACGAACGAAACACCCCTGCTCGTTCTTTTTGCTTCCACCCCCGGAAACGTCTAGGTTATACACCTATCTTTATCTTTTGGACCTTTAATTCATTCCGTTTTCTATCCCCAATTAAGAAAGCGGTATTTCAATTGCGCAACGTATTAATCCAACTTGTTCTTACATGAAAAGAAACTTCCTTCTATAGATTGCCTGTGATTGTTTTACCATTCAATAAAACTAGGTTTTAACGTTTTTGAATCTAAAACTTCAGCCCTTTCGGTCAGCCAACTGTTTAAGGTGTTGTATGATTCATCGTCCTCGCACTTTTACCTGTAACATGTCATAGCATTGAACATCCTACTTTATATGTGATATCCATCATATGTCTCGTTCACAAGGTCCTAACAAATATTATATCATGGACATGTGATAATTACTAGTTTTTTTGTTTTTTCATGCTTTTTCTTGTGATTATTGTTATCATTATTTCATAAAGTATGTATTACTCTTTTGCGCCGTAAATCTCATAATAAGCATCAATGCTACTTTTGATCTCATCATCAATGTAAACTCTGCCATCAATAGCCCTGTTATGTAAGTACCCCACAACTTCCTCCATAGTGACAATAGCGCATGTTTCAATATTAAATGCATCCGCAAGTTCCTTAAGGGCAGATTGTTCGCCTCTGCCTTTTTCCATTCGATCTACGGATATAATTAATCCAAGAACATTTACATTGGCGGCTGATTTCAGTAAGGGCATGGTCTCATAGATGGAGGTTCCGGCTGTTGTCACATCTTCAATGATGATGATCTTATCACCATCTTGTAATTTAGCGCCAAGAAAACCACCAACATCTCCGTGATCTTTTTGCTCTTTACGATTGGAACAATAGGCGATATCTGCACCATAGGACTTGGATAAGGAAACAGATGTGGTCACACTAAGAGGTATCCCTTTGTAAGCCGGACCAAAAAGAATCTGAAAGTCTGTCCCAAAGTTCTCCTTGATTGCCTTAGCATAGTAGTCTCCAAGTAGACTTAACTGTCTACCTGATTTGTAATTACCCGCATTGATGAAAAACGGTGTTTTTCTCCCACTCTTTGTTGTAAAATCCCCAAAAGTCAGAACCTCACTGTCTACCATAAACTCTATAAATTCTTTTTTATATTGATCCATATTTTTCTTCC
This sequence comes from Petrocella sp. FN5, assembly GCF_029210395.1. Classification (GTDB taxonomy): domain Bacteria; phylum Bacillota; class Clostridia; order Lachnospirales; family Vallitaleaceae; genus Petrocella. The sequence goes on from NZ_JARGDP010000041.1 coordinate 8,561, forward strand.
CTTCAATGATAAGTAAAAATATCGCCTTGTTAATTTATTGTCAATTTACAATGCCTACTATATCATTTATATTTTCTATTCCCTTATTTTGCATGAAAATCAACATTTCGTCAAGTATTTTCATAGTGGCACAAGGGTCTAATAAATTTGCAGTACCAACGGCTATACCGGTGGCGCCTGCCATCATAAATTCGATGGCATCCTCACCTGTCATAATACCACCCATGCCAATAATAGGCAACCCAATGGTACTTGCCACTTGGTACACCATCCTGATTGCTACCGGTTTAATGGCCGGACCGGACAAACCACCATGCTTGGTCGATAGAATAAATTGTCGCTTATGAATATCAATACGGCTGCCAATTAAGGTATTAATTAGTGATACAGCGTCTGCGCCGCCCGCTTCTACAGCTCTTGCAATTTCAGTGATATCTGTCACGTTGGGGCTAAGCTTAACGATCAAGGGCTGCTTTGCTACCTTTTTAACCGCTTCTGTAACCTTCATTGCCATATTGGCATCTATCCCAAAAGCCACGCCGCCTTCTTTGATATTAGGACAAGAAATATTCAGTTCTAAAAAGTCCACATCCGCAGTAGCCAATCGACTGGCCACGGCCACATATTCTTCAATGGTTCTTCCTGCAAGATTCACAGCAATCTTCGTATCAAATTGTCTCAGAAAAGGGATATCTTCTTCTATAAAAACTTCAACACCGGGATTTTGCAAACCGACTGCATTAATCATACCACCGTAAGTTTCCACTATTCTAGGCGCCGGATTACCCATCCATGGTACATTGGCTACGCCTTTTACCACTACGCATCCAATCTTGTTCATGTCAACATAGGGCTCATATTCTCTACCGGATCCAAAGGTACCGGAAGCGGTCATAATAGGATTTTTTAGTTCAACACCTGCAATGTTTATACCCAAATTCATTAGAATACCACCTCCTTAGCATCAAAAACCGGTCCGTCTTTACATACCTTCTTATACACATAGCCAAGTTCTGTTTCTGCCACAACTTTGGTCACACAACCTACACAACCACCGAAGCCACATCCCATACGCTCTTCTAAGGAAAGCTGTGCTTTAAGGTTATTCTTATTTGCATAGGCCTTTACACCTTTAAGCATGGGTGTAGGGCCACAAGCATATATGTTTCCCAGTAGACCTTTTTCTTCTAGAAGGGCCACAACATGCCCCTTGAAGCCTGTAGAACCATCATCGGTCGTGACAAAAACTTTACCGTACTTTTCCAAACGCTCAATCAAATAGGGATTGGATCTAAAACCTACAACAATGGTTTTCTTACCTTTTAGCTCTTTAGCCAGTTGTACAAGGGGTGGTGTGCCTACACCACCACCGATAATCAAAACATCTTCTTCATAATCTGGGGCAAACTTAAAGCCGTTGCCAAAGGGCCCTAACACTTCAATCTGCTCGCCTTCTACATAAGAGGCAAACTCGGCCGTACCATCTCCTAGGATTGCATATACAAGGTGTATACGGCCTTGTTCCCTATCGATCTCACATATGCTGATGGGTCTTGGCAATAACCGTCCTTTATGATGACAATAAAGGTTTACAAATTGACCTGCACTTGCCTCCATAGCTATGGAGGGACAGTCAAGAACCATTTCATAAACTTGGTCGACCAAATGGACATTTTTTATGATTTTACAGTTGATCTTACTTTTATAACTTGTTTGGCACATATAATTCTCCCATATTATAGATTGACATGGTTGCTTCATTCATATTGGCACATATGATGTCTAGCATACCTTGGGCTGTATCAAGAGAAGTTAATACTGGTACAGTGGCCTCAATGGCTGCTCTACGTATTCTAAAACCATCTCTCGTTACATCATTGGCTTTTGTAGGTGTATTGATGACAACATCAATGAGGCCACTTCTGATGAGATCTAGAATATTAGGAACGCCCTCATTAATTTTCTTAGCAATCTGGGCATCCATGCCATTTTCCCTAAGCACCCTAGCAGTTCCTTCTGTTGCTATAAAACGATACCCCATCTCTATAAACTTCCTAGCCATAGGAATAAACTCCTTTTGATCAATCGGCTTAATGGTAGCCAGTATATTGCCCTTAGGCTTTATAATGCCCATACCTGATCCAACAAAACCTTTGTATAAGGCTTCTTCGAAGGTTTTTCCAACACCAAGGACCTCACCGGTAGACCTCATTTCAGGCCCTAGTGAAACCTCAACATCCGGTAACTTTTGGGTTGAAAATACAGGTACTTTTATTGCAATAAGATCGGCTTCCCTGTATATACCTGTACCAAAGCCCATATCTTTTAATTTTTCACCTAACATGGCCCTGGTTGCCAACTCAATCATTGGAACACCTGTCACTTTGCTGATATAAGGTACTGTTCTTGAAGATCTGGGGTTCACTTCTATGATATAAAGTATATCTTCAAATTCTATGTACTGGATGTTAATCATACCGACAACTTGAAGTGCCAATGCGATTTTCTCCGTCTGCACCAAAATCTGCGCCTTCAGTTCATCCGATAGGCTTCTTGGTGGGTAAATGGATATACTGTCACCTGAATGTACGCCGGCTCTCTCCAAGTGTTCCATGATGCCGGGTATTAAGATACTTTCACCATCACAGATAGCATCCACTTCGATTTCTTTACCCGTCAAATATCGGTCAATAAGAACCGGATTCTTATGATCTCTTTCAAAAGCCGGTCCAAGATAATTTTTTAGCTCCACATCATTGTAAGTGATTTCCATACCTTGTCCCCCAAGAACATAAGATGGACGAACAAGTACCGGGTAACCTAAGATATCCGCTTCTTTTAGACCTTCTTCAATTGACCAGACGGCTTTTCCTTTTGGTCTTGCTACATCCAGCTTTTCCATGAGGTCGTCAAATTTTTCTCTGTCTTCTGCTTCATCTATTTGCTTTGGCTTCGTACCAAGAATCGGCACCTCCATCTGGTCTAGGAAACCGGCTAATTTAATGGCTGTTTGTCCGCCAAATTGTAAGATTACCCCATCCGGCTTTTCTTTTTCAATAATATTCAGTACGTCTTCTTCTGTTAAAGGTTCAAAGTACAACTTATCTGCCGTATCAAAATCCGTGCTCACCGTTTCAGGATTATTATTGGCGATAATGGTCTCTATGCCCGCTTTTTTAAGGGCTAAGATTGAGTGGACTGAACAATAATCAAATTCTATGCCTTGTCCGATGCGTATTGGACCCGATCCAATAACTAAAACTTTTTTACGATCCGATACCGCGACTTCATCGACTTCATCATAAGTTGAGTAATAATATGGTGATACAGCCTCAAACTCACCACCACAAGTATCTACCATCTTAAAGACCGCTTCTATATGGTAGGCTTTTCTAAGATTTAGCACTTCAATGGGCATACACCCTACGAAATCAGCGATGGCTTTATCTGAGAAGCCTTTGATTTTCAACCATTTCATGTAATCCCGATCAATCTGATCAATACTCATACCCCTCAATTTTTCTTCTTCGTCTACGATTTTCTTGATTTTGTTGACAAAATAAATATCCATACCCGTAATCTTACAGATTTTATCCAGTCTGTAACCTCGACGAATCAACTCGGCTAAGTCAAATAAACGCTCATCATCCGGCACTTGTACCCTTTTTTTTAGTTCATCCATATCTCTGGATGCCGCTTTTTTATGATGAAGACTATATTGGCCAATCTCCAATGATCGGACAGCTTTTAGTAGAGCCGCTTCAAAGTTATTGCCAATGGCCATGACTTCCCCTGTCGCCATCATCTTAGTACCTAATGTCTTTTTAGCTCTTCTGAACTTATCAAAAGGCCATTTTGGTATTTTGATGACACAATAATCTAATGTTGGCTCAAAGCAAGCTTGTGTCTTTTTGGTAACGGCATTTTGAATTTCATCTAATCGGTAGCCCAGAGCTAGTTTTGCCGATACCTTAGCAATCGGATAGCCTGTTGCTTTTGAAGCCAACGCTGAAGAACGGCTCACTCTTGGGTTGATTTCTATAATGGCGTATTCAAAGCTTTCAGGATGAAGGGCCAGCTGTACATTACACCCCCCGACAATGCCCACTTCATTAATAATGTCCAGGGATGCTTTTCTAAGCATCTGGTATTCCACATCAGATAGGGTCTGGGATGGCGCCACAACAATACTATCCCCCGTGTGAACACCAACTGGGTCAATGTTTTCCATATTACATACGGTGATGGCATTACCTGCACAATCTCGCATGACTTCATATTCAATCTCTTTCCATCCTTTAATGGATTTTTCAAGAAGGACTTGACCCACCCGTGATAATTGAAGACCTGAAGCCAAAATCTGCTTTAGTTCTTCCCGGTCTTCTGCAATACCACCACCAGATCCACCTAGAGTATATGCCGGCCTGACCACGACAGGATAACCGATATGAGAGGCAAAATCCACACCGTCTTCCATGGTTGTTACGATTTTACTTTCAATAACTGGTTGACCGATTTTTTCCATTAATTTCTTGAAATCTTCTCTGTCTTCCCCTTCTTTGATTGCATCAATCTGAGTACCTATAACTCTTACATTGTATTTTTCCAAAATGCCCGCATCATGAAGCTCAACAGCCAGATTAAGTCCTGTTTGTCCACCCATACCTGCTATCAGACTATCCGGGCGTTCCTTATCTATTACTTTTTCAAGAAAAGGTAATGTTAAGGGTTCTATGTAAACAATATCTGCTACTTCTTTATCTGTCATAATGGTCGCAGGGTTGCTATTGACAAGTACAGTAACGACCCCTTCTTCTCTAAATGCCTGGCATGCTTGTGTTCCTGAGTAGTCAAACTCTGCTGCCTGTCCAATGACGATGGGACCTGAGCCTATAACCAGGACTTTTTTTATTGAATTATCTTTTGGCATATTTATATCCTTTCTTATACATCACTGTCGATCTCATGGCGTCATGATTTCTATGAATTCATCAAATATGGGATCTGTGTCATGAGGTCCGGGACAAGCTTCCGGATGGAATTGGATGCTGTAGATCTGATGTTCATGGTGTTTCATTCCTTCGACTGTGCCATCATTTAAATTGATGTGGGTTACTTCTACCCCTTCAGGAAGTCCATCTTCACAAACCACATAGCCGTGGTTTTGAGAAGTAATCATAACCCGACCTGTACTTAGGTCTTTAACCGGATGGTTCGCACCTCTATGTCCAAACTTTAACTTCTCTGTATCGCCCTCAAGGGCCAACGCCAGCAATTGGTGTCCAAGACAAATACCTGTTATCGGTTTTTTGCCGATAAGTTTTTTAATCTCATGAATAACGGTCGGTACGTCTTTTGGATCACCCGGTCCGTTGGACAGAAAAACACCATCCGGACTTAGGGCAAGTATAGCTTCCGCTTTTGTATGCGCGGGTACTATGGTTATTTTACAATTTCTATTCTTAAAGGATCTTAGAATATTATTCTTAATACCAAAATCCATGGCTACAATGTGAATACCGTCCCCTTCCATCACTTTTACTTCTTTAGACGAGACTTCTTCAACCGCTTTATCATTATGAAAACCATTGAATTTACTAGCAATTTGACCCTGTGTTAGATCTCTTACTGTTATAATTCCCTTCATGGTACCGGAATTTCTGATTATTTTTGTTAATGCTCTTGTGTCAATACCTTCGATACCTAATATCTTATGACGGTTTAAATACTCGTCGATTTCAAACTCGCATCGCCAGTTGTTTGGATGATCCGCTTTTTCCCTTACTACAAACCCCTTTACTTTGACACCGGCAGATTCATGGTCATCTAGGTTCAAACCATAATTACCAATCATAGGGTATGTCATGGTCACAATCTGACCATAATAAGACGGATCCGTTAATATTTCCTGATAACCGGTCATACTGGTGTTAAAGACAACCTCACCGACAGTTTCTTTCATATACCCAAAGGCTTTTCCTTCAAATATTGTTCCATTTTCTAAAATTAGTTTTGCTTTCATGATGTGATTCCTCTCTATAAAACGCGGTTAAGATCGGCTTTCATGTCCAGTGCCGCTTGACGTGAGGCTTTTGCAAAATCCTGGGCATCAAAATCCTTTTGATAAGCCGGTTTTTGATAGGCAGCAATGATGCCTCTTGAGGAGTTTACAATCGCCCCCAAGCCATCCTTATTAAAACAACCTGCAAGATCCTCTGCTGTCGCACCTTGTGCACCATAGCCAGGTACCAAAAAGTATGTCTTGGGCATGATTTGACGTAAGACTTTTCCTTGTTCGGAATGGGTTGCACCTACGACCGCGCCAATTCTACTATATCCTGATTGTCCCATATAAGCTTCTCCCCATTTTGAGACCAATCCACCCATATACTCATACAAGTGTTCGGACCCTACCATAATATCTTGGATTTCACCACTGTTCGGATTGGAGGTTTTTACCAGTACAAATAAGCCTTTGTCATAAGCTTCGCAATTACCCATATAAGGTTCTATGGAATCGTACCCCAGATAAGGGTTTAGTGTTATAAAGTCTTCTTTATAGACTTCAAATTGATTTCCTTCCACTAACACACGGCCGATATGGCCATCGGAATAGCTTTCAGCTGTTGAAGCAATATCACTTCTTTTGATGTCTCCGATTACGACCATACCCTTTTCTTTGGAATAGGCGATGGTATCAATATAAGCTTGCATACCTGCTGCCCCGTATTGTTCATACATGGCGACTTGTGGCTTAACTGCAGGTACAATATCATAAATCTCATCAATAATAGCTTTGTTGAACAAGAGGAAAGCGTAGGCTGCTCCGGATAATGTTTTTCCGTAGGCATCATAAGCCTTTTGGCGTATATGTTCCGGTATATAATCCAGTCTTGGGTCTAAACCAACAACCGTCGGATTCTGTGTTTCTTTTATTTTCTTAATAAGTTGATCAATCATCTTTGTGCCTCCTAATTTTCATTGTCATCATATTTTATCACACCTTTTACAAGGGTGTACTTAACTTTACCTGTTACTTTAACCCCATCATAAGGTGTATTACGTCCTTTGGACTTAAATGTGTCCTTATCAATTAAATGGACTTCCTCCGGCTGTATGATGGTTATATCTGCCATTTTTCCTACTTCCAAGCTGCCTTTATCAATGCCTAACAACTTGGCAGGATTCAAGCTCATCTTTTCAATGAGTTGATTCGGTGTTAGAAGTCCGGAATGTACCAGTGTTTGTAAAGACAATCCAAGAGCCGTTTCCAGACCTACTATGCCGTTGGCCGCACTGTCAAAGCCGCTTTCTTTTTCCGAAGGTGCATGTGGCGCATGGTCTGTGGCTATTATGTCTATTGTACCATCTTTTAGTCCTTCAAGTATGGCATTTACATCTGCTTGAGTTCTAAGAGGCGGGTTCATTTTCATGTTGGCATTTTGTCCATCTACGGCTTCGTCCGTTAAGGTAAAATGATGAGGACATACTTCTGCCGTTACTTGAATGCCTTTATTTTTTGCTTCTCTTATCAAATCCACACTCCCTGCTGTACTGACATGGCACAAGTGTAATTTTGCACCTGTGCTTTTTGCAAGTAGAATGTCTCTGGCTGTTATGATATCTTCCGCATCATTAGGTATCCCCTGTAGCCCCAGTTCTTTTGATCGTTTACCATCATTCATACAGCCACCAAAAGCCAGATCATCGTCTTCACAATGAGATAAGACCGGAATATTAAGTCTAGCTGCTTCAAACATGGCTGTTTTTAAGATCTTTGCATTTAAAACAGATCGGCCATCTTCACTAATGGCAATGGCACCACTGTCTACCATCATATCAATTGGTGCTAACACTTCACCTTTCTGGCCAAGGGTTATAGCACCGATCGGTAGTACATGGGCATGACCTTTCTCTTTGGCTTTCTTAATAATATGCTTGATAATCTTAGGTGAATCAATAACCGGTTTGGTGTTAGGCATACAGCACACAGTTGTATAGCCACCTGCTACAGCGCTCAAAGTACCTGATTCAATATCCTCTTTATATTCATATCCCGGCTCTCTTAGATGAACATGTACATCTATGAGCCCCGGCGTCACCCAACATCCCTTTGCATCAATGATGGTTGCATCTTTGTCATCAGGAATATGACCTATTTTTTTAATCATTCCTCGTTCCACCAATATATCAGAAATTTCATCTCTACCAGATGCCGGATCAATAATTCTACCATGCTTAATGAGTATTTTCATTGCTACCTCCATTTCTAAATAAACTTATGTGACTTTGTGACCTTTGAAATTATCTTTTGACATTTTCTTTTATATTGAGAGAGAGGTACTTTTCTGATATAAAAAAACAATAAACGAATTGGTTTATTACCAATCATTTATTGCTCTATAAACGTCAATGGCTAATTCTGATAGATTGGTATAATGCATCCCCTCTACCACATAACTTATTACACATTTTATCCTTTTTTGCTCATTATAAAAATACGCACCGATGTCTCGCATCATAATTCCTCCCTTTTCGGCCTCTCTGGACCAATTTAAAGTTAGCATGCGTAACGCTAAATTTGCTTTATTAATTTCAATAGATTTTAACATAGGGTATCTAGATTGTCAACGGTTATGTTATCCTATTTGCGGATACTAATTACATGTTTTTTAATCGCTCGGCTTGATCTGCCGTGGTTAGGCTATCAATCAGCTCATCTAAATCACCATTTAAAATGGATTCTAGCTTATGTAGGGTCAATTTGATTCTATGGTCCGTCACACGGCCTTGTGGGAAGTTATAGGTTCTTATTTTTTCACTACGATCACCTGTACCCACTTGACTTTTTCTACTCTCCGCCTGTTCAGATTGTTGTTTCTGAAGCTCCATCTCATAGAGTCTTGAACGTAAAACTTGTAAAGCCTTGTCTTTATTTTTTAGTTGTGATTTACCATCTTGGCAGGATACAACCAAGCCTGTCGGGATATGGGTAACACGCACCGCTGAATCTGTTGTATTAACAGATTGCCCACCATTTCCGGAAGATCTAAATACATCAATTCGTAAATCATTCATATCCAGATCGACTTCAACATCCTCAACTTCCGGCATCATTGCAACGGTTACCGTTGATGTATGAATCCTACCACCTGATTCTGTAGCTGGAATTCTTTGTACACGATGCACACCACTTTCATACTTAAGTTTTGAATATACATTGTTGCCACTGATTTCAAAAATAATTTCTTTGAAACCACCAATACCGTTTTCATTCACGGAGACGACATCTATCTTCCATCTTCTGGAATCCGCATAATGACTATACATTCTGTATAACTCTGCATTAAACAAAGCAGCCTCATCACCACCAGCACCTGCTCTTATCTCAACGAACACATTTTTTTCATCATTCGGGTCTTTTGGAATAAGTAGAATTTTTATTTCATCCTCCAGTACTGATAGCAAGGCTTTGCTCTCTGATAATTCTTCCTTAGCCATTTCTTTCATTTCTTCGTCGGACTCTTCGTCCAACATCATCAGCATTTCTTCAATATTATTTTGGGTTGCTACGTATTGTTTATACTTTTCAACAATAATCGACAAATCACTGTGTTCTTTCATCAGTTTACGCCATCGATCTTGTTGGGAAATTATCTCCGGGTCATTAATCATCTGAGATATGTCTTCATATCTTGCAACCAAACCTTCTAATCTATCAAACATTTTATCACCTCTGTTTTAATTTTTATTCTATTTCTGACCGATAATCATTCGATCATTTCCAGATAAGTCTTTATAACCTTTTACATTTTTGTATTCACTTTCTTCCATCAAGCTAAGAACGGCCTCCATTTGATTATGGCCTATCTCAAAAAGTAAATAACCACCCTTTTTTAGATAGGGCTTACCTTCAACAATAATACGCCTATAGAAATCTAATCCATCGGTTCCACCATCTAGTGCCAAACTGGGTTCCTGATCCTTAACTTCGGTACTTAGACTATAGATGATATCAGAAGGTATATAAGGCGGGTTGGAAATAATCATATCCACGTTCATTTGTGGCACCTCTATAAATAAATCACTTTTATAGAAAGTAAGACGATTGTTTACACCCAAATCAAGACCATTCTCATGAGCTATGGAAATTGCCTCGTAAGACACATCAACACAATAGGCCTTTATCTCTGCACATTCTTTTAAAAGGGTTATCCCAATACAGCCACTGCCACTGCACATATCTATAACTTGTTTCATTCTATTTTCTTTGATTAAAGAAATGCCTTTTTCTACTAACTCTTCCGTCTCAAATCTAGGTATCAAGACATTACCATTAACTTTAAAGTCATAACCGTAAAAGTTCTGATAGCCAAGTATATGCTGAAGTGGCTCCCCTGCTAAACGACGTTGTATATGATTCATATAGCTAAGGTAAGTCTCTTCTGATAAGGTCTTTTCCTGTATAAGCATAATCTCTGTTAAGCTACAGCCCATCAGTTCAGCTAATAACCACTTAGCATCCACTTCTGCTTCTTGCTTATTTGCAAGTTCAAACTTACTTTTAACATCTGCCAATACCTCACTGATTTTATGCTGGTTCATCAATGGGCTCATCTTTCCATGTGTCTTCTTCTAATACATTCATAAAGGCTGTAATAGCGATTTCTACCTGACTTGCATCTGGTTCACTGGTCGTAATCCTTTGTAGAGCCATTCCGGGTGATGCAAAAAGATTAATAAGACCATTATCAAACTTACCGAATATTTTTAGTAGCTCATAAGAAATCCCTGCGATTAAAGGTAATGCCAATAACCTAACGCCGATCCGTAACCAAAATGTCTGAACATTAATAATGGTTAATACAACAATACTCACCGTCACAATAATAAAAATGAAATTTGTGCCACATCGCTTATGAAAACGTGAGTGTTTCATAACATTTTCTATTGTTATCTCATCACCACTTTCGTAGCAATTAATTGTCTTGTGTTCAGCACCGTGGTATTCGAATACTCTCTGTATATCTTTCATTCTAGAGATGAGAAAAATATAACCAATTAGGATGAGTATTCTAATGATGCCATCCATTAAATTCATCCAACGTCCTTCCGGTAAAAAGCTTCCCATGATTTGAGACAGGAATGCCGGCACAATGAAAAACAAGCCTATGGATAAGGCTAATGCCAGTACCATAGAAATGACGATGATAATATCGTTCATACGATCTCCAAATTTTGCTTCAAGAAATTTTTCAAACTTTGAAGGGGCTTGTTCTTCTCCCTCTACTTCAAAAAACTCAGCAGAAAATGTAAGAATCTTCATACCAATAACCATAGATTCTAAAAAGGCAACACCACCTCGAACCAAAGGGAGCCCTAAAACTTTATAACGCTTTGTTAAACTAACATACTCTCTTTTATCTAATACTATTTTTTTATCGGATGTTCTAACGGCTGTGGCGTATTTTTCATTGTTTCTCATCATGACGCCTTCAATAACCGCTTGTCCACCAATACTTGGTCGTTCCATATTATCACTTCCATCTATTTGATTTTTTTTAATCCTATAACACTAAGTTTAAGATTTCTTTAGTATATCACACTCTTATTAGAGCTGCCAATAAAAATCCATTGGGTTGAATTTAGAATTAGAAAAGGATTACTACGTTGCACACCTCTATAGAAAAGAGCTGAGGAAAACCTCAGCTCTTCGTTTTTTCTTCTCTAGGAAAGTCTATGCTATGTAACGATCAAGGAAATCTTTCCTGCCGGAACAATTTGCTCTGCAAAGCGAGGCGTAGCCTCTTTGTTCTTATGCTTCTGTGTTTTGTCTGAATTTACGATTGAATTTATCAATACGTCCACGTGCCTGAACAGATTTTTGTTGACCTGTATAGAACGGATGACATTTTGAGCAAATCTCTACGTGTATTGATTCATTTGTAGTTCCAGTAATAAATTCGTTACCGCAGTTACATTTAACTGTTGCTTGATTATAAACCGGATGAATGCCTTGCTTCATTCTTTTCACCTCTTTCGCCCGTGCTAATATTATATGACCGACATAATATATCGAGCAATATTTTCGATTGAGAATTGATGTTTCTCAAAACAGCTCTTAAATTATAACATACATATTTTTATATATCAATCTTTTTAATAGTTTGACAAAATATTTTTTGATAGCTTATGAATATACTCAGCATTTGACTTGGTGTCCATAAATACTTTTAGCATAGAATCAATGACATCTTCTGATCTCATATTGGCGCTGACTTTTCTTAGCTTGTTAACGGCTTCAAGTTCCTCCGCCGTGTATAGTAAGTCATCTTTTCGAGTGCTGGATTTGGACAAGTCTATCGCTGGGAATATGCGACGTTCTGAAAGTTTACGGTCAAGGACAACCTCCATATTTCCAGTGCCTTTGAACTCTTCGAATATCACCTCATCCATCTTACTTCCCGTTTCAATAAGCGCCGTCGCTAATATGGTTAAGCTGCCGCCTTCTTCAATATTTCTAGCCGCACCGAAGAATTTTTTCGGCATATGCAATGCCGCGGGATCAAGGCCACCTGACAACGTTCTACCACTTGGTGGAATAATGAGATTATAAGCTCTAGCTAATCTAGTAATACTGTCTAATAAAATAACCAAATCTTTTTTTTGTTCTACCAATCGTTTTGCTCGTGAGAGTACCATCTCTGAAACTCTTTTATGATGTTCAGGTAGTTCATCAAAAGTTGAATAAATAACTTCTACATTTTTACCTTTAATTGAACGTCTAATGTCTGTAACTTCTTCTGGCCGTTCATCAATCAATAATACAATAAGATAGACATCCGGATGGTTCTGAGTAATTGCATTTGCTACTTTTTTTAATAGTGTTGTTTTCCCTGCCTTAGGTGGTGCAACAATCATGCCCCTTTGGCCCTTGCCAACCGGTGCAATAAAGTCAATTAAACGTGTAGCCAGTTCGCTGGACACTGTTTCAAGATGCAAACGTTCATTAGGAAATATTGGAGTCAAGCTTTCAAAATTTGGTCGTTTAGCTGCAACTGAAGGTAGATCACCATTAACCGATTGAACATAAAGCAAAGCTCTGAATTTTTCATTTTCTTTTGCAACCCTTATGTTCCCTTTTAGCATATCTCCAGTCTTGAGATTAAAACGTCTAACTTGAGAAGGTGAAACATAGACATCATCCTCACCAGGCATATAGTTTTCCGAACGTATGAAACCAAAGCCATCCGGTAATACTTCCAATATACCAAAGGCTATTTGGCCGCTGTCTAATCCATTCGGATCTTGTGGTACTTCTGCTTTTTTCTCCTCGGTACTTTCCGAAGTTTTTGGGGATGCTTTTTCTTTATTCTTGGCTGAATTCGAAGGCTTAGGTTCGGATTTTGAGATTTTACTTTTTGCTCTTGCTTCTTTTTTTACTTTAGTCTCTTTTTCCTCTTTTTTCTCCTCAGTTTCAGTCTCATCTACTTTCTTCTCATGGGCTTTGGCATCTTCTTTCATCTGAATTTCGGTTAAAAGCATAACCAACTCAGCTTTTTTAAAAGATGTAACACTTCTCAAACCAATTTCCTTTGCCTTAGCTCGCAATTGAACCAATGTCATTTTTGAATAATCAACACTCAAAACAGGCCTCCTAATAATATGTAATTTTTATATATGGATTGTAAATCATAATGAATATATCAGAATAGAATAATTACCCTTAAATCGATGCATTTATTATACCACATCTTACTTACTCATAACAGTACAATGGCAGAAATTGCAAAGAAAATAATTAAGGTTAATGCATCTGTTATTGTTGTTATCAGAGGATTTGCCATTGTAGCCGGGTCTAACTTAAGTTTTTTAGCTAATATTGGTAACATGCCCCCTACTGTCGTTGCTGTCACAGAAGTTCCAATGAGCGTCAGACCTACGATAGATGCCAATTTTAAATCTTGTCTAAGTAATAGAATTCTTGTAAAATTCAACCCCCCTAAAGTTCCACCTATATACAGACCCACTTTTATTTCCTTCCAGATAACTGCCATGAAATCTTTAAAATCTATTTCCCCTAATGTGATGCCACGAATGACGAGTGTAGATGATTGTGCACCTGCATTACCACCTGTTGACATCAGCATAGGTATAACACCAAACAAAATAGCAAATTGTGCTGTTAAATATGTGTTCTTATTCGAAATATATTCCGTTATGGTGGCAGAAAACATTAGTATAACCAACCACATCAACCGGCGTTTTGCCAAATCAAAAGATGTCATACTCATGTATTCCATATCGGATGGCTCTATCGCCGCCATTTTTTGAAAGTCTTCCGTTGTTTCTTCTTCAATAACGTCTACAACGTCATCAATTGTTATGATACCTACAAGTCTGTTTTCATGATCAACAACCGGTAAAGACAAGAAATCGTATTTTTTAAATATGTTGGCAATAACCTCTTGATCATCTGTTGTAGATACCGAAATGACCTCAGTTTCCATGATATCTCCAACCAAGTGGTCTTGGGGACTTAGTACAAGTTCCTTTAAGGTAACAATGCCCTCTAGTCGCCTTGTATTATCTGTTACAAAACAAGTGTAAATCGTTTCTTTCGTAATACCGATACGGCGAATACGGCTCATAGCATTTTCAACTGTCATATCCGCTCTCAAATCAACAAATTCTATTGTCATAAGGCTCCCAGCAGAAGCCTCTTTATAGTTTAGAAATTGATTGATAAGCTTTCGTTCTTTATCTGTAGCATCACGAAGTATCATCTTAACGACATTAGCCGGCATTTCTTCTAATAAGTCAATCTTGTCATCAAAGTTCAGTTCATTAATAATGTAAGCCAATTCCTTTTCGCTAATAAGCATTGAAATCTCTGATTGTGTTTCTATATCAAGGAATGCAAAAACATCGGCAGCAATTTCTTTTGGTAATAATCTATAGACAATCAGAGCATCTCTATCATCAAGTTCTTCAATGAGCTCAGCGATGTCAGCCTCTTGTAAATCAACCAATTGAGTTCTTATTTGTTTATACGCCTTTTCGTTAATCAATTCTATGAGTTCATTAATCTCCAATATAAACCCTCCTAAGTAAAGTCATAAACACGTTGATAAGTCATGGTATATATATCCTTCATTATATTACGATACCGATCCGGGTATCCTTCCATATTATCAACACCTTTCTTTACATAAATGGGTTAAAACTACTACTATTGCAAGTCTATCAAAATATAATTAAAATGTAAACTGGCATTTATGCTCAACTGCCCATGTTTTAACCATAATAAAAATAAAACTATAGAAATGTCTGCATCAAAATCTTTTTATGGGAAAAGAGCACTTTCTTAGAGAATAAAAAAAGCTCGCCAACCGCAAGCAGTCAACAAGCCCTCTCAATGAAGTTAGCGTGCGCAGAAGGATTTGAACCCTCGGCCTTCTGGTCCGTAGCCAGACGCTCTATCCAGCTGAGCTATGCGCACATAATTTGGTTCATCTCATTCTTAATTAAAACATGCCGGAGACCGGAATCGAACCGGTACGACTTTAAGGGTCGCAGGATTTTAAGTCCTGTGCGTCTGCCAGTTCCGCCACTCCGGCATAATAAAAAACCTACGATGGTTCAACATCCATATCAGACGTAATGGGCGCAACAGGGCTCGAACCTGTGACCCCCTGCTTGTAAGGCAGGTGCTCTCCCAGCTGAGCTATGCGCCCTGGGATATTTTCAT